>JAHFDX010000589.1 GCA_023248785.1 Myxococcales bacterium | reverse complement strand
GATTGCGTAGTCAAGCGTACGCTCCGACGTTGGGGAGAAGTCAGTAGCGACCAGAAGTCGTTTGGGCAGTTCCATCGCAATATACAGGAGCAAAAATGACGCCAAGCAAGTAGCCTACAAAACGTGTGACGAAATCGAGTTTCCCGCTGCGCAAGAACTGCGCACGCCCGCAACTTCTGCGGATTTCTTGCTAATCTCTCTTCGTGTCCTTCACCGACCTATACCGTGCCCACATTCGCCAGCTCGCTGAGAACTACGTTCGGCTGATGCAAAATGCCTCGCTCGACGCCATCGTTCTGCACTCGGGACGGGCGGCAAAGCGAACTCAGTTTGACGATCAGTACTGGCCGCTACGTCCGGTGCCCCACTTTCAGCATTGGGCACCGATTCAAGAAGCCGACAACTTCGTCGTCGTTCTGGCAACGGGTGAGGTTGTGCTCTTCCGAAAGCGAATCACAAGCTTTTGGGAACGACCCGCCCGCCTGGACTGCGCGCATGTTCTCGAAGTTCTGAACTGGAAACAGTTCGAGAACGTGACCGATGTGCGAACGAGCCTTCCAAAGGGACGCGTCAGCATCATCAGCGAAGACCAAACGGTCGCTGACGACCTTCACGTTCCGCGCGAATGGGTGAACGAAGCGTCCATCTTGTCGGCACTGGATCCCCTTCGCGCACGCAAGACAGCCTACGAAGCGCGTTGCATCGCCATCGCCAACGAGCGCGCCGCATCGGGACATCGAGCCCTCTTCGATGCGTTTGCCAATACCAACGCGAGTGAGCTCGACCTGCACCTTCTCTACCTGCGGGCCACATCCCAAGACGATCCCGAAACACCGTACAAGAACATCGTTGCGCTGGGCGACAACGCAGCTATTTTGCACCACATCAGTTACGAAAAGACTCCGCGAGCCGTTGCGGCACACTCGCTACTCGTCGACGCCGGCGCCACATGCTTCGGTTATTGCTCGGACATAACGCGAACATGGGTCAAAGGGTCCGACGCGCCGAGCACACTCTTTCGTGCCCTCGTTTTGCGCGTGGAAGCGATGCAGATGCGTCTTTGCGATCGCGTGACACTTGGCGAGCCGTACGAAACTCTTCACAACGAAGCGCATCGTGAGGTCGCGACGATCCTGCGCGACCTCGAGGTAATTTCGGTGGATGAAAATGAGGCTGTCGATACCGGTGTGACGCGAACCTTCTTTCCGCACGGCTTGGGGCATTCGCTCGGGCTTCAGTGCCACGACATCGGGTGCGCGGAGATGCCGACGACGACGAAGAACACCGTTCTTCGTGCGAACTTTGTGATCAAGCCGGGCCAAATTTTTACCATTGAACCTGGCGTCTATTTTATCGACACGCTTCTTGCGCAAGCCAAAGCCGACGATCGACGCGCGGCCATTCGATGGGACATCGTTGAACAGCTCGCGCCCCTTGGCGGCGTGCGCATTGAAGATGATGTGCGCGTCACAGACGAAGCGGCGGCGATCGAGAATTATACGCGTGTGTCCCTGCCCAAAGGTGGTGGGCACGTGAACGATAGCTAAAAAATCCCAAGCTTTGACTCTCTGCGTCAACGTATCCTGTACGCATGTGGAACTTGGGCTTTCGAGACCGACTCTGGGGGGATCTCGATCGCCACTGGGACATCGTTGTTGTCGGAGGCGGAATTACTGGGGCTGGGATCTTCGCCGAAGCGGCGCGCCTTGGCCTTTCTGTCCTTCTTGTAGACGCGAACGATTTCGCATCGGGGACCTCCAGTCGTTCCACGAAACTTGTGCACGGAGGCTTGCGCTACTTGCGGCAGGCGCAGGTGCGCGTGACGCGCGAAAGCGTGCGCGAGCGCGAGCGGTTGCTTCGTGAGGCGAGTGGACTCGTAAAGCCGCTGGGATTCTATTTGACCACGTTCGAACGTGATCAGATGCCTGGATGGATGATGGGCGCGGGTCTCGCCGTGTACGATCTCATCGCCGGAAAGTGGGCGCACAAACAGTACTCCGCCGCACAACTCAGCGAAGCGATTCCGGAGCTCGCCGGTGCAAGCCTTCGCGGTGGCTTTCATTACTTTGATGCGCAGACCGACGACGCGCGCCTTGTAATTCGAGTGTTGCGCGAGGGCGAACGCCGCGGAGGGCAGTGCATCAACTACGTGGAGGCGGCGGACCTATTACGTAATCGAGCAGGTTATGTTTGCGGGGTAGTTCTTCGCGACCGGGCTTCAAATGACGGACGCACGATTGAGGTAAGCGCTCGCGCGGTCGTCAATGCAACAGGCACATGGTCAGACGTTCTTCGCGCGAAAGTGGGCGGGGAGCGAAGGTTGCGCCCCATTCGAGGAAGCCACCTCACATTTCCATGGAAGCGCGTCCCACTGCCCGCAGCGATCAGCTTGATGCACCCGCGTGACAGCCGCGCTGTGTTTGCGATTCCCTGGGAGGGCGCGACGATCATTGGAACAACAGACGTCGATCACAAAGACGGGCTCAACGTCGAACCGGCCACGTCGCAGTGGGAAGCGGAGTACATTCTGGAATCGGCACAACACGCGTTTCCAAGTCTTGAAATCACCGCGAGCGATATTGTCGCCAGTTGGTCGGGCGTGCGAAGCGTGATCGATACAGGTGCAACGAATCCGTCGAAGGAATCGCGCGATCATGCGCTGTGGAACGAGAACGGCCTGCTCACAGTGACCGGAGGCAAGCTGACAACGTTCCGCATCATGGCACTCGATGCGCTCGCTGAACTTCGACACATGCTTGCCGACTTGAAGCCACCCGGGCGTCGCGGACAAATTTTTCCGACGACATTGCCGGATGAACTGAGAGCCATGACAACGCTCGATGACTCCTCGATCAGTCGGCTGCTCGGACGCTTCGGCTCCGAGGCAAAGGATGTTGCAGCACTCGGTGAGCTTGATCGGATCGACCCCACACCCACGCTATGGGCCGAGGTGGCTCATGCCGCACGCAATGAGGGGATTGTTCATCTCGACGATCTGCTCCTTCGACGGGTACGTCTTGGCTTGCTCCTTCCGCAAGGGGGCATGCTGCATGTCGCTCGCATTCGCGCACTATCGCAGGGAGCCCTTGGGTGGGAC
>JAHFDX010000588.1 GCA_023248785.1 Myxococcales bacterium | reverse complement strand
TTGCGCTCCCGCCGCAGAACGGCGGCCATGGAGTCGGGTTATTCGCATGCCGTGACGGCCGCGATTATCTGCAGAACATCCCCGGAAGGCTCTGCGGTGAATCGGTCGACAAGAACGGTGAACGCGCCTACGTGCTCACGCTCTCAACCCGCGAGCAACACATTCGTCGCGATAGAGCCACCAGCAACATCTGCACGAACCATTCGCTCTCTGCACTCGCGATGACCATACGCATGTGTTTGCTTGGAAAAACCGGCTTCGTTGAAGTCGCCAAGCACTGCCTCGCAAAGACCGAGTACGTGAAGAACGCTCTCGTTCGCGGAGGTCACTGGGAACTCCCACACACCGCGCCGACCTTCAACGAGGTGGTGGTCCGCTCGAAGCGCGGCCCAGTCGCTGCGCTCGTCGATCGGCTAGCCAACGATGGCGTTTTGGCTGGCGTTCCGCTCGTGCGCTTCGACGCGAAGCGCGATCGTGATTTGCTGATCGCAGTGACAGAGCGTCACGCGCGCGAAGATTTGGACAAGCTAGTCAAAGCCTTGGACTAACGCTCAGCCCGCCGGGGCTTCTGTGCTGCGCGCACGGCGTTTGGATTGGCGCATGGCGCAGTGCGCTGAGGCGCGGATCGCCCGAGGAAGGTCTCCGTGCTCGCAGTCGGGCGGGTCCCCCCGGACTCGCCCATCTCGCTCCGCGAGATGAGCTCAGACACGGGCCCCCCCGCCCGACTGCTGCGCGCGGAGACCTTCCTCGGGCTATTTGGTTAGGAGGGTTGGAGAGAGAATTCGTGTTTCCAAGTTGAATTCTCCCCATCCCATCTTCTCCATTGCCCGGCGGAGCCCTCGGAGCGCAGCAGGCGGGTGGGAGGGGCCCCGTGTCTGACCGATGCCTTGCGCAGCAAGGCGAGGGAGTCCGGGAGGGGGCCACCCGACTGCGAGCACCGAGGGCTTCGCCGGGCGATCCGCGCCTCAGCGCAGTGCGCCACAGCGCAAACAAAAAAGCCCCGCGCAGCGCAAAGCCGGACGCAGTCCAAACCCCCTAGCGGCCTGAGCGACGCTCCACAACGACGCTCACAATCCCGCAAGCGACAAGGGCGCCACCAATCGTGGCGAGCCATGAAAGGCGCTCATGATAAACGAGCCAGCCGACGAGGACTGCGACAATAGGCTCGAGGAACGTCAGCGTCGACGCAACCGTTGCTCGCGTTCGAGCGAGCCCCCACATAAAGGCAAGCGCGCCGAGAGACCCTGGCAAGAGCGCGCCAGCGAGCATGATGCCGAGGGATGCACCGTTCGCATGAGCGAAGACCCCCTTAGGCACCAGGAGCGCCAAGAGCGGCGCGGAAATGAGTCCGTGATAAAACATCACTTCACTCGGTGAAAATCGGCCGATCAGGCGTTTTCCGATGAGCACGTTCGATGCGTAAAATACAGCGCTGAGTGCGCCGAAGGCTGCACCGCTCAATGTCGTCTTCACCGCTCGCCAGGGTTCGAGCAGAAGTACCAACCCGAAAAATGCGACAAACGTTCCGACGGCGTTCTTTAGCCGCCAGCGCTCACCCAAAAACGCGGACGCTCCGAGCGTTACAAAAACCGGAGCGAGGTAGTGCGTAAGAACGGCAACGGCAACGCTCGTTGTTGAGTATGCGCGAAAGAGCGCGGCCACATTGCCGGCGTCCGAGATACCCAACCACACCATGGCTAGCCAACCGAGCCAGCCTTTCGGGCCAAGAGCATGATCGCGGAGCGTGGCAATACCCGAAATAATTGTAACAACAATCATTACAATGCATGACTCGAGCGCAGCTGGCATTGGTCCATAGCGCTCGGCGGTTCGTAGGAAGAGTGGCCACGTTCCCCACGAGCAGGCTGCAAGTGCAACAGCGAGCGGTCCTGGCCACGTACGTGAGACAGGCGTCATTTCGACGTGCGCACCATTCGCTGCAAACTTGCAACGAGCTGCAAGGCGTCAAGTGGGGTCATGTTGTTGATGTCGATCTGCTCGAGCATCGAAAGAGCAGGATGCGGCTCTTGGGTGTTCGGACGCGCAAAGAGATCGAGTTGCGGCGGCGATTTTTCGCCCGCGATCACCTCAGCGTTTGTCTTTTGCTCGAAACGCTCGAGAAGCATTCTCGCGCGCGCAAGAACAGGCTCCGGCGCGCCGGCCAACCGCGCACACGCAACGCCATAACTCCGCGATGCGGCCCCCTTTTGCACTCGGTGAAGGAACACGAGTTCCCCCTCATGCTCACGTGCGCTCACGCTCATGTTTACGCATCGGGGTCGCGATCCCGAAAGCTCCGTGAGCTCGTGATAGTGCGTCGCGAACAGTGTTCGCGCGCCAATGGCGTCGTGCAGGTACTCCGCAACAGCCCACGCGATCGCAAGCCCATCGTAGGTGCTCGTTCCGCGACCGATTTCGTCGAGCACGACAAGCGAGCGCCGCGTAGCCAACCGAAGGACGCGCGCCGTCTCCTTCATCTCGACCATGAACGTGCTCTCGCCGCGGGACACGTTGTCGTTGGCGCCGACACGCGTAAGCACCCGATCCACAGAACCAATCCGCGCCGCACGCGCAGGCACGAAGGAGCCCATTTGCGCGAGAATGGCAATGAGCGCAACTTGACGCATCAGTGTCGACTTGCCAGCCATGTTCGGACCCGTAACAAGCCACATTGTCGCGATGTCCGAATCTGGCTCGGCAGAAAGACGCGTGTCGTTCGGAACGAATGTTCCCGCCGCCGTTCCGCGCTCAACCACCACGTGGCGTCCTTCCTCAATCGCAAGCTCAAGGGAGTCGTCTACCAAAGGGCGCACGTAATCATTGCGGTGTGCGATCTCCGCGAGGCTCGCCGCAACATCGAATCGCGCTAAGCGAAGCGACAACGCCTGCAATCGTGGAACTTCTTGAGTTACTCGTTCAGTCACTTGGTCGAACAAGATCTGCTCACGTTGGGTGGCGCGCTCTTCCGCAAAAATGAGGCGATCTGCCAATTCGTCGAGCTCCGGACAGGTAAATCGCTCGCCGGTCGCAATCGTTTGCTTGAGCCGCCAAACAGAGGGGACCTTCGAGAGGTGTGAGCGGGTCACTTCGACGTACCAG
>JAHFDX010000587.1:978-3102 GCA_023248785.1 Myxococcales bacterium | reverse complement strand
TCGGATACCAGCACGCTCGGCCTCGCTTCCTTCCACTACCGAGACAACGACAATCTCGTGTTCGTCGGTTTCGCCCAACGTGATGGCCACGCTCGCGGGCGCCATTGCATCGTTCGGGGCGCCCGCCGCCGAATTTAGTGTTATTTTCACACCTACTGTCGTGCGCCCTGCAACAACGCGGACCGCTGCGCTGCGAACACGTCCAAGTTCGGGCGCGTACGCCTCAAGAATGACGTTGCCCTCGGCAAGCTCTGACAGTCGAAAACGCCCCACCGAATCGGCCACGGCGACGCCTCGGGCAGCATTCGAACTCGTCGGCAAGTACGTGGGCACATGGCCGGGCGCAATACGCGCACCTGCGACGGGCCTTCCGCGGTCGTCGACGACTTCTCCTTCGATGACCCCCTCCTCGCCCACGTCGATCCTGCCGATCGATTGGGCCCTTCGATGGGTTGTGGAGCGGATCACAACAGTCTTGGTGACCGGAACGTATCCCTTCGCAAAGACGCGAAGCTGCGCCGACCCAGGAGCTACGTTCTCCACTGTAAACGCTCCGAAGGCGTCGGTTCGCGTGGTTGCACTTCCAACCTCACTTAGAACACTCACCACTGCCCCCTCCAGTCTATCGCCACGCAGAGATCGCACTTCACCCGACAAGCTCTCCGCGTCCTCGAGTTCAACGCGCACGCGATCGGATTTTCCATCGACGGTAACAACGCGGCCCGCATGACCGGATGCCGTTACGTGAATTCGAAGAGAAAGTGAAAGAGCGCCTCGCACGGTGGCGTCGCCCTGTGCGTCGGTAAACGACGTCGACCGCAGCGGCGTGCTTACGTCGAGCGAGGCGACTGCCACTTGCGCCATTTCGATGCCATACCCGCGGCGATCGGTCACACGCACAGCGAGCGCACCACGTGGCTCGGGAAGGACCAGAGCGACACGTTGTGACTTTCCTTCTTCAATCGAAACGCGTGTCCTCACAGAAGTCTCGTTGTCGTCCGGGGCCCACGCTGTGATCCAAAGGGCACTCGGAGCGGAAGGAAACGCGAAGGTGCCATCCGAAGCGGTGTACGTCACGCGATCGTATGTACCCGTAAACGCCGCCGCTTGAACGCGAGCATGCGCCGCAGGACGGCCCCGCGCGTCGGTTACCGTTCCTTCGAGCGCCCCACCGGAGCGAAGCACCACTTCCACACGCGCTTCGGCACCAGGTTCGAGCACAACCACATCGCTCGCTGTTTCGATGTGCTGCGGATGCCGAACCAGCGCCCGCACACGACCGGGCGTCACTGGATACGCTCGAAACGAACCGTCGAGTTTCGATACCCACGCATCGAATGATTTCGTCGACTTGACCCCGTCTTCACCGGCGCGAGTCGGGGGCACAAAGGACCCCATTCGAGGAATGGCGGGAAGAGGTCCCGGCATTACACCCAGCTCACCGGCAGGCACAAACGTGGCGGGTGCGGCGAGCATGGCGTCAAAGTGCGCCGCACGAAATTGACTGCGACGCGCTTCGTCGGCAATCGGACCCCCTGAAAAATCTGTGCCCACGACTTCGATCGTGGCGCCGTCCACAGGGTAGCCACGACCATCCACCACGCGGCCAACAAGCGTGCTCGCTCGCAGGAGTGCCACATGAAGCTCGGGAGGCGGTGGATCCGCCACGGTAACCTGCATCGCAACGAACTCGTCAGCACTCACCGATACCGAAGCCGTTCCGCGCGCATAGGGGCCGAGGCGAACGCGCCCATCTTTTGCTGTCGTTCCCTCAAGCGGGAACGGTGAGAGGCCCTGTTCAGCAAGAACCACGCGCGCTCCCGGAAATGGCGGATCGGTCACCTGCTCGCCATTTGTAACTAAAATAGATACGTATCGGCCCTCTTCGAGTCGGAGCTCGACGTCCTTTCGGACACCTTGCTCCACGGTTAGGCCGATGTCGGTAAGCGACACCAACTGCCCATGCGTGGCGCGCAGTGCATACGTTCCCGATGGCAGGCCCGAGACTTGTACCACTCCGTCTTCTTTGGTGGCGGCTTCGCGGGGCGGCCAGAGCTTGGGGCCCGCAATGAGCACTTTTGCGAAGGGCACCGGGTTCGACGCGCCATCGACAACACGCACAAG
>JAHFDX010000587.1:0-968 GCA_023248785.1 Myxococcales bacterium | reverse complement strand
GCGACAACTTCATCGAACCCGGCAGCACGCACATGGATCACCCATGGTGGTTCACTTAGGAAATGGAGCGTCGCCTGCCCTTTTTCGTCCGTGCGTGTGCCGATGGGCACCCCGTCGGCTTCAATTTCAATTTCGGCCTTTCCAACCGCTTGACCGGCCTCGTCGACAACGCGCACCTCGTGGTGCACTTCATCGGAGAGACGCATGTCTACGCGACGTGGATCGAGGCCCAGCACGAAGTGTGTGGAGCCGCGGGCAAATCCTTCGAGATCAGCAACGATCCATGTCTCGATGAAGGAGATGCTGGCTGTCTTCGCGATACCCGATGCGTCGGTGCGAAGGTCGTGCAAGAGGCGCACCTGCCCCCCTGTAACCGTGAACACACGCACACGTGCTCCTCCGAGCAACGTCGCTTCATCAAGTGATTTGATCTCAACCGTGAGCTCTGTTGTCGCGACAAACGGGCCGTAGATCGCCACGAGAGGATCGGCGCCTTCCGACACCAACCGCGCACCAGGCAACCCTCCCGCAATGACAAACGTGCTCACGATGAACACGAGCGCTTTCAATAAGCGGAGGAGCGATGGCAGATTCAAGGAGGAGCTCTTCGTCTTTGCTAATTCACTGCGTGGCCAACTCGTGATGCAAAATCTTTCCCAACGTGCGCGCGACGGGACCAAGCGTTATCCTATGACACTGTGCAGAAGGCGACGGTCCTCTTCGTGGGCACACTCCTCCTGGGTTGTTCCGCTTCCCGACCCCCTCCGCTTGGCGACACCGTGAGCCAGGCCGATGCGTCGTTGGTGCGCACATTCGCAGGCGCGCTTGAGGGCGCACCCATGCTCTCGTGTTCGCTCGGTCCGGACGGCGGCGTGTGTGACTGTGTCGACGTCGAGCTGCTTGAACCGCCCCCATTGCTTTTTTTCGTCCTGGACCGTTCGGGTTCGATGATGGAGTCGGACAAATGG
>JAHFDX010000586.1 GCA_023248785.1 Myxococcales bacterium | reverse complement strand
CGGCATTCTCTTGGGTCTTGCAGTGCCACTCTTCATTTTCGGAGGAAAATGAACCGAGGCATTTGGCTCGTCGCACTTGCTGGACTCCTCGCGTCGTGCACCGCGCCAACGTTCGAGGAGATGGCGCCCTTTCCATGCACTACCAACGGCCAATGCCCCGTGGGCTTGGAGTGCGTCGCAGACAAGTGCATCAAACCCACGCTTGATGCATCGACCGGCACCGGCGACTCCAATGGTAGCGATGCATCTGCGCCGTTGGACGCACGCGTTGACGCAACGATCGGCGACACGAGCGCGGATGGCGGAGAGGACGCGAAGCCCGTGGCTGATGCCCGTGATGCCGACAGCGCAAGTGATACGGGCAGCGCGAACGATGCTGACAGTGGAAGCGGTGTTGATGGCGGCGCAGACGCAGACAGCGGGAGCGTTGCAGACATCGCGGTGTCGCCGACGAGCGGCCTCGTGGTCAGCGAATCAGGCACGACCGCCACATTTACCGTTCGACTGCTTGCGGCACCCACTGCGTCGGTGGTCGTGACGCTCACGAGTTCGAGCGCAGCGGACGTGACCGTATCGCCGAGTTCACTCACGTTCACGACTTCGAACTGGGCTACCGCGCAAACGGCGACGGTGACCGGCGTCGATGACTCAGTGGTCGACGGCACCGCTGCGTGGACGATTCGTACCGCCGTCACTGCGGGTGGCGACGCGAGATACGACGCGATTGATCCACCAGACGTCTCTGGCTCCACCACCGACAACGAGGTCATAGAGCGCTTGAGCGTGAGCTCAGCATTCGTTGAGGGAAATGGACACAGCGGCGGCCTTAGCACGGACACGCAGGTCGCGCTCGGAGGTCCAACGATATCGGGCGACAATCGATACATCGCCTTTGCATCCGAAGCGACCAACTTTATCGGCACCGACATAAACAACGCAGCCGATGTCTACTATTTCGACCGCGTTAATCGCATAAACAGGATCTTCACAGGTGGAAACAACAAGGCGGGAGTGAGCAAGGATGCCGTGCTCTCGGGTGATGGAAAATTCGTCGTGTTTTCTACACTATCGACGTTTTCCAGCGTGGTCCCCGGATGCGTGTTGATGGACATCGTTTCGCGCGTCACGACTCAAATATCGAGCGTGTCCGGGTGCACACCGTACGCTCTGTCATTCGACGCGCGGTACATAGCCTATGTGGACCCTGTACCCACGGGCGATAGCGGACTGTCGAACTATCAACTCAGACTGTATGATAAGAGCACCGCGGCTTCGACGTTGGTTGCGACGTTGTACCCCAGCCCCAACAACGTGGGCCTCAGTAGTGACGGGCGCTACATGGCGGTCTGCACCGCGACCGCGCTAAATGGCGGTGACAGCAACGGGACCTCGGACGTGTACGTTCTCGATCTTATGACCGCGACAGGTGTTCGTCACAGCCTGACAGCCGCGGGCGCACAGCTCTCGGCAGGAGCAACGGCTGGCGCCATCTCCGGTGACGGCAACTACGTAACTTTCGTAACCCGCGAGGCCCTGGTGGCTCAGGACACCGACACCGACTCCGATCTCTACATCGTGAACCGAGTGACCGGTAGTTCCTCAGTCCAGCTCGTGTCCACGATGGCGCAGGGAGGCGTTGCGGGTTTGAGTAAGTTGTCGGGCATGTCGACTGACGGGCGCTATGGCGTGTTTGAGTTCACGCCGACCGGCTCAAACGAGAAGCAAGTGTGGGTATTCGATCGCGTTGCCGGAACCTCCACGAGCGTGCACAAGACGTACAACGGTGCGACGCCCAATGGCGCGACGGAGTTTCCAACGATCTCCAGCGATGGCTCGTTGATCGCGTTTGTCGGACGTGCTTCGAACCTCGTCGCGTCGGATACGAACGCCAAGTACGACATCTTTCTCGCCCCGCGTCCCTAGCCTACGCGCAGCGTAACAAATTTCGCATCACCGCAACATATCATTCGCATGCCGAGGCCCTCGCGAGGCAATCGGCAAACAAAAACGTAAGTAATTTTAGTAAGTTACACTCATTTTGCCAACGGATGCGTGTCGTCGATACGGTTGTTTTTGGAAGGTGAAGCGTGCCGAGGTTTCGGTGGTTGGTGTTCGGGTTGGGCCTTGCGGCGTCGTCTTGCGACAGCAGCTCGCCTTTGCCATCGCCCGCAGCAGACACCAGCACCGATGGGCCGAACAGTGACTTGGCGACGATCTCGTTCGATGCAGCGGTCGACGAGGCGAAAGAAGAACGGCGTGTCGAGATTCCGTCGTTCAGCGTGCCAGGAGGCTTGTATCAGTCCGCCCAAGACGTAACGATGGCCACGCCAACGCCCGGCGCAACCCTGTACTACACGATCGACGGCAACACCCCGAATCGGACGAGCATCAAGTACGCTGGCACGCCCGTAAAGATTACGCAGACGAGCACGCTGACCGCGTTTGCCGTCCGCGAGGGTTTCGAGGACTCATTTGTCAACGCGGCGACGTACACCATCGAGGAGTCCATCGCCATCGCACTTGCGCCAACGCTTTCGCCCGCGGGAGGCACGTACACCTCGGCCCAAACCGTATCGATCACCACTGCGGAGCCCAACGGCCTTGTGTTCTTTACAACCAACGGCACGCTTCCAACGTCTGCCCATGGAACGCTTTATTCAACGCCCATCTCGATCGCAACGAACACGACAATCATCTCTGTCACCCACGCACCGAACAAGGTTGATTCGATTCCTACGGTTGGCCTCTACGAAATTATCTCCGTTCCTGGAACTCTTCCCGCTCCGGTCATTTCTCCTGCCGGCGGCGAATATAACGACACCGTAAATCCCACGATGTCGACGCCTGTCTCGGGTGCAACGATTTGTTATACGAGCGATGGAAGCGCCCCCACATGCGACAGCACGAAACCCGTGACGGAGATGTGCACCGGAACAAGCGTTCGTTACACGACCGCGAGTGCGCTCGCGATTACGTCGAACGTAACCGTGCGTGCGATCGCGTGCCTTGCGGGAATGACGAACTCGCCGGAAGTTAGCGCATCCTATTCGTTCCGGGTGGCAACACCTACGGTCACTGCGGGCTCGGGGACAGTCGCGTGGG
>JAHFDX010000585.1 GCA_023248785.1 Myxococcales bacterium | reverse complement strand
CGTCAATGCTTGCGCTGCTTCGGGAACGTGCCGTTGAATGATTGCGATCTCCCGCGAAGGTGTGGGGTAATCGAGCGACAAAAACAAACAGCGGCGACGTAATGCGTCGGTCATCTCCCGTGCAGCGTTGGACGTCAGTATGACAACCGGTTTGGTGACGGCGCGCACTGTGCCTAGCTCGGGAATGGTGACCTGATACTCAGACAGCACTTCGAGCAAGAACGCCTCGAACTCTGGGTCAGATCGATCTACTTCATCAATGAGCAGCACGGATCCAGACGGGTGCATCAGCGCACGCAAGATGGGGCGGGCGAGTAAGAAGCGTTCGCTAAAGAGAGCGGATGCGTCTGGAGCAAGCGTTTGAATCGCACCGGCGATGCTCGACGCCTCCGCAATTTTCGTTTGAACGACATCGCGCAGAAGCTGCGTGAACAGGATTTGCTTGCCATAGTCCCATTCGTACAGCGCGCGTGCTTCGTCGAGACCTTCGTAACATTGCAGGCGCTCAACCGGCTTTTGAAGAACACGCCCAAGCGCATAGGCAAGCTCGGTTTTTCCGGCGCCGGGCGGCCCTTCGACGAGGAGCGGTTTGCCGAGTTCAAGCGCTAAAAACGCGGACATGGCGGTCTTTTCATCTGCGACGTAGCTGGCCGCTTCGAGCGCTTTTTGAAGCTCGGAGATCTTCGGGTTCATCGGGCGAAAAAACGTATCACGGTTTGTCGATTGCCATTGCGGTTACCCAATGAGCCTAATTGGGAAGTCGCGCGGAACGAGCAATTCACGCCCTCGACACGTACGTAGGCGACACAAACACGTTTCGCGTCCGGAATGCTGCGGGAGACTCGAGCATGAGGCGCACGCGCATCGCATAACTCTGCGCAGGAAATGCGAAGAAGGGCTCGGGCCTCTTCACGTGAAACACCGACTTTTGAACCGGTGTCGCTGTCTCGCGGCAGAGGGCACTCACCACAGCGGAAACAAGCCCCTCCCAGGATCCGTTTTGCAAAGGGCCGTCGGCAATCAGTACGCTTCGTTCCGTCGCATCTCCTCTCCGACGACCCTTGCGGCGGAGCAAACATTCGACGCCGGTTGAAACCAACCATCCACGCCATGCGTGGCAGGTCTTGAGCGATGAACCAGCTACATTACTGCCCCTCCCACGAGAAACAGCTCTGCTCGCTGACTTCTTTCCCCGAGAACGCGGTCGAGCTGGGCAATGGCGTTTTCTAGGATTTCGCGCGACAGGAGCACTGGTTGAGCATAGTGCGCTGCGCGATTGGTTCGGTTACGCCGAACGGGGGGAGCGCAGGATGACATGTCGGATGATGGGCCAGCGCCCATGAATCGGGTGCGTCCGGTGCCCGTTCAATCCACAATGTGTTATCGGAGCGGCCGAGGAGGGTATCGATGCGATCAAGGTTCCTTGTTTCGTTGCTGGTGGGAGTCGCCACGTCGCTCGCGTCCATTGGGACTGCCGCCGGAGAGACCCTCACGCGCCGCATCGATCAGCCGAATGTTCGGCAGTCGCTGACCGCGTACCCCGCGATCCGGTTTCAACCGGGCGACCGCGTGACGCTCGATGCGGGCGGGTGCGTGCAAACGGGCGGTCACGGCAGGACGTGGAAGCGCTACGTGAACCCGTCGGGAAGCAACGCCGACAAGTACTATAGCGGGACCGTTTCGATTCAAGGGATTACGAGTGGCCCGCGCCGGCTCGGCGAGCTCTTGCATACCGCACTGCAAATCCCCCGCGACATGCAACTCACCGATCCAGTCCTCCACCTCGGCTATCAGGACGACGATTTTGGCGACAACGGGTACGACGGCCACGACGACGGCACGGAGGACCAGTGCAAGGGGGTTGGCGCCGCATGGATCGCCATCACGATCGAACGTGGGCTTCCCGCGAGTGCTCCAGCGCCCGCGCGCATCGACCGTCCGAACGTGAGGCAGTCGCTCACGCCCTATCCATGGGTGAGGTTTCAACCGGGTGATCGGGTCACGTTGCAAGCCAGTGGCTGCGTGCAGACCGGCGGTCGCGGAAGCACCTGGAAGCGCTACGTGAACCCGTCGGGCGGCAACGCCGATAAATACTACAGCGGGACCGTTTCGATTCAGGGCCTCACGGATGGGGCGCGGAGGATCGGCGAACTCTTGAACCGACCGCTGCAGATACCGTCCCACGCGCGGCTCGACAACCCGACCCTGTACCTTGGTTATCAGGACGACGACTATGGGGACAACGGGTACGACGGGCACGACGACGGCACCGAGAATCAGTGCAAGAACGTCGGTGCGGCCTCGGTCAGCATCAACATCCAACGGGGTTTACGGGAACTTCCCGTTGGGCTCCCGCGGTACAATGAAGTCTACCAACGCTCGTCGCACAATTCGTTTCAGCGCGAGAAGGGGCCGCTTTACGACCAGCTCAAGCACTTAAAGATCCGTTCGGTGGAGTTGGATATTCACGACCGTTTCGAGGTGGGGCACACGCGTGGCGGCGACGACACGACGTGTACCCGGTTTTCCGACTGCCTCGAGCAGCTCGCACAATTTCATCGCGAGAACCCCACACACGAAGTCGTGACGGTCTTTCTTGACGTGAAAGTCGGCTTCAAGCCTGGCCAGACCTCGGACGATCTCGACAGGGCCCTTGAGCAAAAATTCGGGCTCACCTCGATCTTCCGGCCCACAGATCTCGTGGGCCCATGCCGGCAGCGAACGCGCCTTCAAAATCTGACGCTGGCAGCTGCGGCCGCGCAGTGCGGTTGGCCCACGATGGAGGCGCTGCGAGGGAAATTCATTTTTGTGCTGACCAGCGATGGTGGGATCCCGGGAGGCTACTTTGGTGAGCAGGGCGCGGACGCCGCGGCCGAGCATCGAGTAGGTTTCATCGGACCTGGCGCCGAGACCCGCCGCAGCCATGCGGTGTTCTTCAATCTTCAAATGCACAACAGTCAACACATCACCGTTGCCCCCACCATCGTGAGATCACAACGGATCAGCCGCATCTGGGGCCACACTTGGGTCTTGGACCTGAGCCCCGCCATCGACGGGGAAGACCGCTGGCAGGCAGCGGTCAACACCCGCATCAACCACATC
>JAHFDX010000048.1 GCA_023248785.1 Myxococcales bacterium | reverse complement strand
CTTGATAAATCTTAAGCGCAATTTCCGGTTCACCGTGTTCGAACGCAACGCGCCCGGCCATCGAAAGCGTATGAGCATCGTTTTCGGCAAGTTCGAGAACTGTTTCGACCGCCAACGTGAGCCGCGGATTGGCCGGAAGTGACGACACCCTCGACGGTGGCGGAGCGGATCCCGATCCAGATCCCGGCGATGAGGGAAACGGCGGACGCACGTTCGTCGTTCGACCCGCCGACTCCATAAACTGAAGGAGCACACGAAGAGCATCTGCCTTGGTAAACGCGCGCGCTCGACCAATGAGGCCGTCGTAGTAATGCGCCGCTTCCTTGTACCTTTCGTGCTCGTACGCCGCGTCGCCGAGAACCAAGATCGCATCTTCGTTGGTGGGGTCAAGATCGACCGCACGCCGTGCATATTGTTCCGCACGTTCTGCATCATGAAGGCGTTCGCGAGACACGCGAGCGAGTTCGCCATAAAGTCGCGCGCGCGCAATTGGCGACTCGGCTACATCGAGTTCTTTCTCAAGAAGAGAAACGACGCTGACCGCATCTCCTCGCTGAACAAAGGCACGACGTAGAGCTTGCGACGCAACGCGATTGGTTGGTGAAACCTCAAGCGCCGCCTTGTATCGCTCAATCGCAGAATCAATATCTCCGCGATCTTCAAGCATTTTCGCGACACGAATGTAGACGTCGACACGCTCTTCTGCAGAACGCGCCTGTTGCAGCAGCGTTTCAAGGGAAGCGAGTGCCGACGCTGTATCGCCCGCCGCCACGCGCAAGCGAGTGAGGCCCTCGAGCGCGGCCGCGTTCTTGGGATCGAGCTCGAGCACACGCTCGAACTCGTGAAGCGCACGCTCCGGAGCCCCCACGTTTTCAGCCAGCACCTTGGCGCGAAGGAGCCACAGTTCTGTTTGGCGCTTGGCGTCGTCGACGCGCACCGAAAGATGATCGAGGAGCGTGGCGAGATCTTCCCAGCGGCTCAGCGTTCGATACAAACGCTGTAGTTTCGTTGATGCACCTTCGTGCATAGGATCCGTCGCGAGAATGGCTTCAAGCGCTTCGACCGCACCGGCGTGATCAACGAATTCCTCGTCGAGCAGCGCGGCCACTCGGTCGAGTAGGCCAATGCGCTGCCGTGGTGTTGCGGCAACGTCAACCTGGCGGCGCAAATTTTCAAGCAGCTCGCGGTACTTCCCCGTGCGATTGAACACGCGATCGAGCCCCTTGAGGGCCGGCAGCGAATGGGGCTCGTGCGAAAGCGCCTCGCGGTAGAAACGCTCGGCAAGTCCGAGGTCGTCGATGTGATCCTCGTAAACTTCGGCCAAGCGACAAAGCGCGGAAACTCGATCTGCGCCGTGTGCCATTTCAGAACGTCGCTCAAGCCATTGCGTAAGCGCCGAAAAATCCTTGGTACGTGTGCACAGGCGCTCGAACCCTGCGCTTGCGCGTTCGTGCAACGGATCGCCATCGAGCACATGAAGGTAAAGCTCCTTCGCCCGCGGAAGGTCACTTAGCTTGTTCTCATACACCTCCGCTGCAAGAACACGCAAATCGCGCGCTCGCGGCTGAATCGATTGGGACTCCGCACGTGACGCCAAAAGCTGTGCAAGCTCTGGCCACTGCTCGGCTCTGCGATATATCTCTGTGATTCCAGCGCTCGCAGCATCGTTCGCGGGATCGGTTTTCAGCACCTGTTGGAAGGCGGCAAGTGCGAGGTCATGACGTGCGACCTTCTTGCCATACCACGTACCAATGCGAACAAGGAGCTCGTTGCGTTCAGCGGCCGAAAGGTGCTCGCGATGGACTCCTTCGGTGAGTACTTGCAACGTTTCCGTCCATGCGGCGGTTCGATCCCCAGCGAGGCGCTCGAGCGTTTCCGCTACTTCATGCAACGTAGGCGCCTCCACCAGCGCACGCGAATACGCCACCAGCGCCTGCTCGGTGTCGTCGAGTTCACGTGCGCAAAGATGCCCAATCTCCACAAAGAGGCGCGCGCTTGGGGCTCCTCGCGCGGCCCGCTCACTTCGCTCGACGAGCGACTCGACAATTTCGGGGAATTTTCCGAGCGCACGTCGTACGTCTTCAAGACCTGCGAGCGCGACTTCATCGTCGCCGTCGACCGCGACAATCTTCATGTAGGAAGCTTCGGCACGCTCTGAATCATGTGCCGAACCGTGATACAAGCGTGCGGCCCGCAACCACAACGACTTCTTCACATGGATATCATCGGCAGTGGAATCACCAATTCGGTCGAACGCTGCAGCCACTTCACTCGCGCTCACACCGTTATCGACAGCTTGTGCAAGTTCGAGTGTGGCGTCGTGACTCGCCGGATCGCTTTCCAGCGCCCCAATAAGTGCAGGCAAGTCGATCGTGGCACTCTTGCTTTGTTGGCCGAGGCGCAGAAGGCCTTCGAGAGCCATCGCAGCGTCCGCAGGACGCGCGGATGGATCTTTGGCGAGGAGCGAGAGCACGTACTCGTCGACCTCCGTCGAAACCCACCCTCGCGGTGCTTTCACACTCGGCAATTCGGGGGTCGAATGGATGTACGCGAGTGCAATGTCGAGCGACGATTCACCGGCAAATACGGGCTTCCCCGTAAGCAACTCGTAGAGCATTGCGCCGAACGAGTAGACGTCGCTGCGAAGCACCGCAGCCTCGCCTCGGATCACCTCTGGCGGCGCAGTTTTCGGCGAGCCGAACACCGTAACGAAACCCGTATACCCGTTCGCGATGGTCGGGACCGTTCGAAGCCGATCGACACCGAAATCAACCAACATCACGCGAAACGCTTCGCCGCCTTCGCCGCGCCCAACCAAGATGTTGTCCATCTTGATATCGCCATGCGCCATCTTCGCTGCATGAAGCACTGCGAGCGGTTCCAACACCGCGCGAAGCAAGGGCTTGAGCTCGTTGATGTGGCTTGCACCGGTTCGGGCAAAACGCGCCGAGAGCGGCTGCGCATCAATGGCGCGATAGGCGACATACGCCACGCCATCAGCAAGCTCATTGGCAATCACTTCCTCTGGCAGCCCGCGGTGCTTGAGGGTGTTGATCAACCGATTCGCCGCGAGAAAACGCTGGAGCGCCAAGCGATCGCGAACAGCTGTGCGCTTGAGGGTCTTTAAAATGTAATCTTTGTTGTTATATTTCGCCGCATATGTATACGATAATGCGCTTTCGCCCAATTTCCGTTGGATGACAAAGGGCCCAACAGTCGCTCCGCCATTCGCTTCACGAACCTCGAAGAGTTGTCCTGGGTCTCCAAGACGTTGGTCAACGATCCCTCGCCGCAGTGTCGAAACGACATCGACGAGTGCATCGAGTCGATCGCTCTCTGTGCAACGAAGCACAAGTGCCTGGGCGAAGCTCGCGCGCGTAGATGCGCCCCCGACGTCATCTGGACGCAAGCCTAAGTAGGACTCCGAAAGTTGTACGAGTTCATCGAGAGAAAAAAGTCGCTCCAACTCCCCGCGTAACATCTCAATCGTTTGCTTCATGGACCCTCTCGCGAACACTCGCACTCTAACGTATCAACCGCACCGCACCCCGCTGTAACGGGAGGCGCGGCGCCAACGGGCGCCTCATGCTATCCGCGATATTCCGCGGGGTCCACGAGCGTTTAACCACTCAGATCCCGCTCTGATCCACCGTAATCGTGTCGCCCGCCTGGAGAGGAATGTCGGGCTGCTGGCCATCGGTAATGGCCTCGACGCTAACACGCACCGTGATTGTGCGGTTTTTGCCAGCACGGCGCTGAAGCGTCACGTGGTTTTTATCGGCTAAGGGCGTAAATCCGCCCGCCTGCGAAATCGCGTCGACCAGACGGATGCCCTCCGTCCACGTTACCGCGCCCGGCTTTCCAACCGACCCCGTCACCGTGATGCGCTTCGATGCGTACTGCTTCACAACAAGCGTCACTTGGGGGTGCTTCAAGACCTCGCCTTCCACGAGCTTTTTCGCGATGAGCGCCTCCACCTGTTGAGGCTCGAGCCCACCCACCGTCACGCTGTCAACGTACGGAAACACGATCGTTCCGTCCGGATGGACCCGGTATTCCTTGTTCAGCCGTTCCTCACCGCGCACGTACACTTCAAATACATCGCCCGGACCGAGTGAGTAATTCAGCACAGGTGGCGGCAACTTCGGTGACGGAGGACGATGGCCTGCGCAGCCCGAAAGACTCACGAGCGATCCAAGCATCACGACCAGTGCAAGGTGCCTCATCCGATCCTCAAGCATTGGGCCCGCCTACGCATAGCGCGGAGGCCCATCGAAGCGCAAAGGCGCGGCCCATCTTGAACTTCCAGATGCGGCGGCCTCTGGAAATGTTCACAGAAATGTTCAGAGAAACCAGCGGACGCCAAGAAATGCTTCGATTCGACGCCAGTTCATGTCAACCAGCGTGTTGCTGATGGTACCTGTAAGGTCGGCCGGGATTTGGTTCTTGCTGAAGTTGCCTGTAAACTTCCCCGTCGCGTTGATGGCAAAACTGTCGCTGAAGCGGTACTCGCTGTAGAGCGTTGCGTCGGCGCGAATGTCGGTGAAACTGGGCTTGATCACCCCACCGCTCGATCCCAAAATATCTGGGTATTTCGCGGTACCGACGCCCACTTCGGCAGAGATGAGCGCTTTTCCGCCAAAGAAAAACACGAATTTTGCGAACCCGCGGTCGATGCCGACGAAGTTCGAAATCAAGCTCGGCTGAAAATCGCGGTTGTAGCCCAATGCCAAGTACGAAACCGCCAAGGAGGCTTCGCTCGCGTTCTCCTGCGACGCGGGGCTTCCGGAAAGGAACCAACGAAGCTCCGCTTCGGCAATCACGCTGTCGTACTGCGGTACCGCAGCATTTCCACCTGTATCAATGAACGACGATCCCCACCCCGCCATCGCGGTAAGCGCAAAGCGCGGCGTGATAAGGCCGGTCATGCCCAAGCGCGTGCGAAATGGCGTGCTGTTGCGAAGCAATATGGGACTGAGGTACGTCGTAAATCGACCGGTCGCGTCGTAGATGAACGCGGTGCGCGGACGAAACCGCCAACGCCCCTTCGTGAAGGCTTCGTGGGTGAGGCTGTTGTACTGCGCCGTGTCGTCAAACAACTCGGCGCGTGCCTGATACCCAACGCGCCAATCGAGCAAGCCACCGCCAGGTGCGAACACAACCGCACCGGAGCCCGTAATCTCGTTGCGATTAAATGCGAGGTTTGGATCGCCCGACGACGAAGGTCGAACGACTCGGTTGTAAATGGCACCGAGCTCTCCGCCCACCGGGCGCCCGGGCGCGAACTCAAGCTTCATGTTGACGTTGCCGCCGACGTTGCGCTGATCGCGGATCTCTTGGGCACCGAAGAACTCGCGATAGGTAGCCGAAGCGCCCGCGCGAAAATTCACGGACGGCAGATCGACTTCCCCCTCCGTACCTGTGCGTCTCTGAGGTCCGAGCGTCGAGAGCGCAAACGACGGGGTAACCCGGAGCAATCCCGCAGGCAGCACGTTGCCATTGACGATGCCGGTGCCGGTCTTGTTCGTGCGAAAAAACCAGTTCGAATCGTACCCGCCTTCAACCGCGATGCCCGGGTGCAACTCAAAATTTCCCGCGCGCCAACCCGCCCCTTCGCTGTACTTGCGATCCTTGAGCCACTCTTGTGCACGCGCGTTCGGGGCCGCGATTGCCGAAGCGAAGAGAAAGAGCGCTGCCGAAGCCTTAACGTAAGTGTTCTTCATGAGCGGGCCAGAGCGTTACGTTATCAAGCTCTGCGTACGCGTGGCCAAACTGCCGCCGGTGCGCCTTGAAAGCATGCGCGTTGAAATCGCACGCATTTTCGGTCGCCGAGCTTGGGGCTGACCATACTCCGGTTGCTGTTCCCTCGTCACGGAAAACACACTGTACCTTGTGCCTTCCCCGATTAAAAGTTCGATGAGCTGTACGACGGAGGGTCGCTTGGAAGCGAGGTACTCGTTTCGGGAAGTTTGGTGCTCGACTCTTCTTCCACGGGAAGTGTGGGATCAATCTCAACGCCCACCTTGGCGTCCTGATTCACAATGGTTTCGGTGGTGCCCGTGCACTTATTTGACTGCGATACGAGCTGTTCGACGCGGCCTTTGAGCACCGAAAGAACGGAGAACTCATGCCGGGATAGTTCTTCATCGCCCCGCGTTGCTGCGGATTTTAGGGAGGACACCCTCTCCTTCGCCGTGCGCGTCGCGACATCGACTTGCGACAGCGCGTCGTTCAAGCACAGAGATTTTACGACATCGCGTCCTTCACGGGCTCGCTCGAGTTGACGTCGAATTCCGCTGGACGTGTCTTCCATGCGTGAGAGCCACTTGTCACCCTGCCCTACTTGCTCGCGGGGGGTGAGCTTGATGTCTTTCTCAATACCCACTTGACCGTCTGTTCCAGCGGGCTGAGCCCCCGCCGGTTGGGCCAAAGCAGATCCGGCGGCCAAAGCCCCCACGACGATAAATCCTAAGTGGCCTGCGGTCTTCCGAACAGTCACGGCAGCCTCCAAGCGTAACGGTGTGAATGTACTTGTGTCATAGAAGCCCTGTCAACGAACGCCGCCATCATCCGAAAGCGACGCCTCGAATCGTTAGCCACATCTGTGCCAACGGCTACAATCCCGAAGCGCATAAGCGGGCCTAAACCTAGTAAAAGGGGCCCGGCTAACAGCAGCGAGGCGGGCTTATTTACGTTGGTTGCGCGACTCGGCCGTTTCGTTCAACCGACTCAGCGCGGTTGCTGCTGGACGAAGTTAAACGAGGCGCTGATTGTTGCACCGCCTTCGCCCGGGGCGTCGAACTGGAGGCCCCTTGCGGCCCCCGTAATGCACCCAACAACGGAAGCAGCCACACCGCCGTTGCTGGCTGACACGCCCTCCACTTCGCCACTCGGCCCAACCTTGATGGTAATACCTACACGGCCTTGTCCCGCCGTGGCTGGGTCGGATTGAAGGGCTTTTTGGTAACAAGCGCGCGCGCGTCCCGCGAGTCCGCGGACCTTCGCATCCGCGTTAATCGATGCTGTGCTTGTAACGCCGCCAGGGCTGACGTCACCTACCGGAACGACCTTCTTGACGGTTCCCGCGGTCACTTCCACAGGTCCCGTTTCGTTACCCTTGATGCTACGAAGATCCGCAGGACCGTTTTTTCCTGGCTCAATGGCGCCGTTGTTGCCAGTCCCGAGGTTCAGGTTGGTGCCTGGCCCGCCCGCGGTAGTGCCGCCTTGACGCTTTGCCACGTCGTTGAGATCGACCGGTGCGGCTTCACCACCAAGCGCGGCGGCGGTTGCAGGATTGTCGCCACCCATCGCCGCAAACTTACGGAGCATCATTTTCTCCGCCTCGTTGGTAAGCGCCGCCACCTTCGTGGGATCGGGCGCCTGAGGAGCTGGCTCCGGCGTCGCAGTGCTTTGCTCCTTCGGCTGCTTCGTCACCTTGGGAGTTTCTTTGGGAGTTTCCTTGGGTGTTTCGACCGTTGCGGTCGAGGCGGTATCTTTCGGCTTGTCTTCGATCGGCGGCGGCATGTTTTTCTTCGCATCGCCAATCAAGTACGCGACCGACGCGTCGTCATCGACCACGGGATCGTACCAGCCCCACATCATGCCCACATAGCCGAAGTGGAGAAGAAAACTGAAGGCGGCCAGAACGGTAATGTTCCAATCGATCTGGCTCGCGAGTCCGCCTTTGACCGAAAGCGGAAGCTGCGGGCGTTGTGCCACGGGCGGCGCCGCCACGAATTGGAACAGCAACGTGGTTTCGCCGATGACGACCTTTCCACGTGCATCGTCGGTCAACCTGATTTGATACGCACCGTTTGCCTTTCGGGCCTGGCCTCGAATGGACTGCAAATCGGTAATGCCGGTCGGCAATGCCACGCGACCTGCCATGCTTTCGAGAAAATTCAGAAAGTAGTCGTTACCGACAACCTCGAAGAGCTTGAACTGCGGCGGCAAATTGCCCGCCGCAAGGACAAACGTCGCCTTCTCACTCGCGCCCACAGTCACCGTCGTGCGCTGCTTGATCACGCGCTCTTCGATGATGCGACCCGCACTCACGAGACCAATGCGAAGCACCTTCGGACCCGCGGTTGCCGCCATCGCACGCATCACCGCCGTCATCCGGCCCGGACGTGTCTGGCCCTGCTGCCCCTGAGGTTGCCCGTGTGGCTGTAGCGAAGGTTGCTGGTGCGGGCCTAAGTTCGACATGTGCCTTCCCTCATCGGTCAGTGTGTGAAGCGGGTGTGCAGGCGTCCGTCAAAAGGACAAGTGTTAGGACGGCCGGGATCGAGAAAAGTTTCCGAAACTCCCGTCGCCTCGATCAGTGTATACGATCTCAGAGGATTTCATCCAGTCGTGCGTTGTCTCCTTCGCGACTGAGGACACGCAAAACAAGGCTTCGCGCAGCCAAACGCTGGGCCTGTACGTGGGCTCGCACTCTGCCCTCCGTGGTCACCGCAATGGCCACACCCGCAGCGCCGAAAAGGATGGGTATGCACGTGGCAACGAGCGCGTCCCGCGCAAAGTGCGGATCTTCCGTACTACCAGACCACCCGTCGAGCACACTCCGCAGCGCCATCGCCGCGCATAAAAAACCCACCGAAGACGCCACCCGTGCACATGTTCGAGGCACATGCGCCCAGACATCGAGATCGCGATGAAGCGAAAGCTCCCAATCGGCCAGCGCAAGCGTGATGTCACCCTCTTGGAGCTGGTCGGGACTGAGTACCTTCAAGTCGTCCCGGGACAATGAGTCACGCTTTGCGCTGAGGTACGCCGTGTAGTCGGGACGGAGAAACACGCACCGCAACCGATGCACGCACGCTGCCGTACAAACCATGGTCACAATCGCGGAAATGAGCCCCGAAATCATGCGCGCTTCATCGCGGGCATTGGCATTGTGTTCAGAACGGTTCTTTAAAAGCGGCTTCTTCAATTCGGTCGATGAAGGGCTGCTTGAGTTCCGCAAGCATGAGCTTCGGTGGAATCTTGCTCACGTCGACGGCAGCGATGGGGCGCTGTGGTCTTCCGGTGATCGTGATTTCGCCGAGCTGAAGCACACCCCCCTGCGTGCCTCCACGCGCGGCGGGTTGACGAATCGCCGGTGGTTTTGCAGGCTTCGGTTGCGCCGAAGCGAAAGCGGTCATGAGCGAAGCTGCCAATCCAAATGCGAGAAAAGCGAGTCGCGTGTGTCGTCGCATCGTGGGCGCCTCCTTGGAAAAACCGTGGTTCGCATTCATTGTGCACCTCCGTCCTTCTTTGCGCCAGGTGCGGGGGGTGAAGCCGTGCCGGTCGTCGCAGCGGACTCAGCTTGTTTCTTCACGCGAATTTCCGCCTGCTTGCGTTTCGTCGTGCTGAGAAGTTCGTCCACGTCGTCGCCTGGCCCTTTGGCGCTCGACTTCTGGCTCTTGAACGCTTCGAACTCTTTGATGGCCAGGCCGATTTGCTCCTCGCGATTCGCGACGCCTGGCACGCTCGGTGTGTAGAGGTACAAGAGGCCCAGGTTGTAATGTACCTGCGAAAGTGACGAATCTTGCCGCAGCGCTGCATCGAGTTCACGCTTCGCATCGGACGGTCGTCCGAGCACGCGATAACAGTCGCCGAGATCGAGATGCGCAATTGCGCTTGCGGGTGAGTAACGCACCGCTCGCTCAAGTGGATTCAGAGCGTCTTGCGCATTCCCAGCTTCGAGACGCATTTCGCCCACGTTCACGTATGCCTCGAAAAGATCGGGGCGGCGCGCGGAAGCTTCATCGAAATCGGTGAGCGCTTGCGTGCGCAAGCCGAGCTCGCGGCGAATGAGGCCACGGAGCAACCGCACCTCCGCGTTGTCACGATCGCGGGCCGGAATATTGTTGCTCGGCGAACCGTCGACAATCGCGCTCACCGCGTAAAGTGCGACGTCGAATCGATGGGCCCTGTAATGGTCGCGCGCAATCGCAACCATGGCTTCCTTGGCATCGGGATGGGCCCGAAGGACCTCTTGCGCGAGCTTTTGGGCGGCCCCGCTATCGCCAGAAATTGACTTTACCTCCGCGAGGTACGTCTTCAAGTGCGCCGAGTCTGGGGTGGTCTTTAGTTTGTCGTTGAGCAGTGATTCCGCATCGCGCACGTGCCCTGTTCGCGCAAGGAGCAGGGCCAGCGCGCCCGCAGCGAGTTCAAACTTGCCGTCCGCCGAAAGGGCATCACGGTAAGCGCGCTCGGCTTGTGAATTCTCCCCGAGGCGCTCGAGTACTGCGCCCAGCGAGTAAAGCGGAGCCGGTGCGCTCATGTCCTTGTCGGCAGCTTCGCGGAATGCGGTGCGCGCACCTGGCAGGTCGCCGTTACGCCATGCCTCGAAGCCGCGATCGTATGCACCGCGAGCAGCGCCACTAACATCGCTTTTCACGTTCTCGACAGCCGTGTCGATGCTGGGCGCGCTCGACGGAGCACCGGTGGATGTCTCGGTGGCGCTTGTGGCTGGCCTCTCGGGCGTCTTCGGCGACTCTTTATCACCACCACACGCAACCGCAGTGAGTGTGCCACATACCAAAACGAACACCGTAGAGACACAGAGACGCGCGCGACCATTCGAACGGCGTTTCATGGCGCCACCGGAAGAGCAATCACGTCACCGGACGGGGCCGGCCTCGCAACCAAACCCGCTCGCCACTGTAAGAACATTCCGTTTTGATACGTCATCGGTTTTTTTTCAAACGGGTCGGGCGTCTTCTCAACGTACTTCCGCATCTTGTCGTCACCGAGATAGTCGTTGTAAAAGGCCAATCGCGAAACACCCCGCCTGATGTGATTGTTCTTCACGTTGTACTTACGCGCGAAGAGCGCACCATGCGTATACCGTACGACCATGGCTTGCGTGGCTGCGTCGAGGCGCGCGTCCTTCGACTCGCGCCATTTGCCGCGAACCTTGTCGCGCATCTTGTCAGCGAGCTCACCCTTTCCGTTCTCTTCGAGTTGCTGCAGAAGCGTCTCTTCCTTCGGCGTAAAATACTTAGGCACAACGAGCTCGAGCGAACCGCGAAGCTTGTCGTACGTGGTTCCCGAACGCGCCAACACAGCGGGCGTCCACTCGAAGGATTGATACGTTTGCGCGATGGCATCGAACCGTGGTCGATACTTCTTTTCGACGAGAGCCGCTTGTTCGTCGTACTGTTTGATCACGTCTTCAACAGGACCTGCGTACTTGAGGGGCTTTGTATCCCAGTCGTTCGCGACCTCTTCGTCGAGGAGAACAAATTCAGCCTCGGCAGCATAGTCGTTGTACGGAGCCGTCTGCGCGTTGACAGTGACCTTGTCGCCCTTCGGGCCGACCATTTCGGCGGGATGCTTGTTGAAATTCTGCCACGCCACAATGGTGTTCCTGAGCCACTGCCGATAGCCGTTGTCACCGCTTGCGCGCATGAGTTTCGAGATGCGGTAGGCTGCTTCCAGCGTGTATCGGGCTGCCCTCGCGTTGTTCTTATTCGCGTTATAAAATTGGGTAAGCGCCTGCGTCGCGTTCTTGCGCACTTCGGCGTTCTTGCCTGTGTCTCCCGTGCTCGGGTTCCACTGCGCGTATTCGAAGTCGGCCTTGCCGTAGTCCATCGAGAGCTTCTCGTCGGCATCGACCTTCATCTTGAGCAGCGCGTTTTGCGCCGTGTTCATCCCATCGCGGTCGCCAAGATTCTTGTACAGCGTGAGTGCGTTCTCGGCGGCCTTGCGGCGACGTTCGAACTCAAAGCGATCGTTCGTGGCGATGGCAGTGAGTGCTTCGGCCGATTGTTTATAGCTAAAAAAACCGTAGTACGTCCCCGACAGATCGTCGTACGCGTCGTTCACGTTCTTCACGCGCTCGTTGTACCTCTTGAGGTCGGGTCCGGTCTTCGTCTTCGGGTCGCCCTTCTGAAGACGATTGAAGTTGTCTTCGCTCCCGTACTTGTCGATGAACAATCGATAGAGCTCGATCGCCTTTCCGAGTTCGCCCACTTGCTTGTACGCATAGGCCGCAAGGCGTGCGGCCTCGGGTGCGTCGTCGTGATCAGGTGCAGCCCTCAAGGCGTCTTCGTAGAGCTTGGCAGCTTCGCGCCACTTCTTGTCACGCGCGGGGCCAGGCGGCATGGCCTTCGCCTCGCGGTATACAATGGCCGCTTTGGCAAACGCGGCGTTTTGAATCGTGGGCTCGACGATCTTCCCTGAGTCCTCAAGCTGAATCTTGCTCACCGCACACGTGCGCGTCTTTTCGGCATTCGCGAGTTTTTGCGACCGCTCGACATCGTTTTCGAGGTTGCTCATC
>JAHFDX010000584.1 GCA_023248785.1 Myxococcales bacterium | reverse complement strand
GCACCTTGCACGGAGATGGGCGAACGCAATCCTTCCTTGGCGCACGATTCGCGTTTGAGCGCGTTTGAGACGGCGCAGAGGCAGATGAACGCGTACTTGACGCTCCTTGACGCGTTGGCGCGCGGTCGAGTACCGTGCCGACCGCATGACGCGTTCGATCCTTGCCCTATTCGCGTTTGGGTGTCTTCTCATCGGAATCGGTGGTGCGGGTGGATGTGCCAAGTCTGGCGTCGGCGACCCTTGCATTCCAGAGCAGGAGTACGATCCGACGTTCACGGGTTTCAATGACAAGGAGAGCTCCTTCGAATCGAAGAGCTTTCAATGCGAGACAAGACTCTGCTTGGCCAATCACTTTCGCGGCCGCGTAACCTGTCCGTATGGCCAAACCGAAGGCGGCAATGCCGGCAAAGGTGCAACCGAAGGGTGTACAATCCCGGGCGACAAGAACCAAAAGGTTACGGGCAGGGACGGCAACGCAGCGGTCCAGGCCCAGTGCGCCGATCGCAAGGCGGCCGATACGGTCTATTGCTCGTGTCGTTGCGCCAATCTTGAAGGCCGCACCGACGATGGCGCGAACTATTGCGAGTGCCCGGACGATTACCAATGCGAACAACTCGCAACATCAATTGGCGCGGGCGATACCGGCCTCACAGGTGCGTACTGCATTAAGAAGAAGACGAAGTACGAAGACGGCGCGTGCTTGACGTCGTGCGGTCAAGACACGACCGACTGCGGGCGCCAGTACCAGAACTAGCGCAACGCGAAACATATCTGGCTAGCGGCTGCAACGCAAAACGGAGTATGGCGGGATGATGCGGTCTCTATCTGGGTATGTTTAATGTCCGTTCGCGTCGGCCGCATGGCTGAACAGGCTGCGGCCGACTGGCTTTTTGCGAACGGCTATCGCGTGGTTGGAAACAACGTTCGCGTGGGTCACGATGAAATCGATCTGCTTGCGTTACAAGACACGCGCCTCGTCGTGGTCGAAGTTCGAACGCGTGCGCCCGGAAGCTACGAAACGGCCCTCGCGAGCGTTTCGGTGCGCAAGCGCGAACGCATCAAGCGTGCGGCTCAGCGTGCTTTCAGCGCCTGGGTGCTAGCGTGGCCCGAAATTGAACGCGTTCGCTACGACGTGATTTGCGTGACCCTGAGTGGTAGCGCTCCCACGCGGGTTGAGCACATCGAGGGGGCGTTCGTCTAGCTCGCGCTGGACCGTCGTTTTGCGGAGGTGCGTGCGCTCCACCGTTTCAAACTCATCGGCGAGGCTGTCAGCGAGCTCGCGCAACGTCACCACTTCTCCGTCGCGTCCTCTAGCCCCCGGAAGCAGTCCCGTCACGCCAATTGGAACCGCCGTGCGAAGCACTTTCTGGGGGTACGAAAAAACGAGAAGTTCGAGTTTGCACTCCATTCCCTTGCTCTGCTGCGCACATCCCGGCCGAAGCAGATAGATGTACCACCCGCCCTGCGAGGGCGCGGACTTCGGATCGGCCGCGCGTGGTTGTTCGCTGTGAACGAGATCGGCGTGAACGAAATCGTAACCACGCTCAAACAAATTGAGCTTGAGTTCCGTTGCAACGTGCGACGCACCTGGATCGGAGTCGAAAGCCAACACGAGCGGCTGGCGCCTTAAGGCTCCCTTTGGGTTTGGTGATGAGGTTGCGATAAGACGCTGAATGTGCCGCAAGAGCGCTCCCGACTCGCGGCGAGCATGATTCTTCAGACAGTCGGTCCCAGCGGGGATACGCGCAAGCGCGAGAACTCCAGCGCGCCTCACATCGTGCGATGGATCCTTGAGCGACGCGCAGAGGGTCGTGACGTTGCGCGCGTCGCGGGCGGACCCGAGCTGCACGACCTCATCGACGCGCTTTGGCTCATCGACGCGCTTTGGAATCGTGTTGCTTGGACGTGGATTAGAATTTGGGGTGAGCTTGCCGGCGTCAGCGCTCGAGGCGAACGTCGTCACCACAACTGCAACTGCGCATGTCATCGCTTGGACGACAAGAGCACGTACGACAAGAGCAGGTTTCTCGATCGTCATCGCAACCAGAACCCCCTGTTCGTCCCTTCCGAAATGCTGCAGCCTTGAACGCACTGACTCGGAACGGAACCAGCATCGCTCAGCTACAGGTCATGCTCGCCGGAAAACGCTTGCACATCCAAATGTCCTGCTCCCTTGTGCTCCTCGTCGCGTGCTTCGGCACATGTCGCGATGTGCACGCGGCACTTGCGGTTGTGGTGCGAGGGCAGGCTCGGATCGAGCCACGCTGGATTGCACGCACTGACGGTGCAACGCTTGAGGCGCGCCTCGTCGATGACGTCGATGTTCCGATTCGAAACGCCCGAATCGATGTGTCTCGCGTAACGCCGACCGCAGCTGGGCTCATCCATTGCGGTGAGCGCGAATCCGCTACGACATCCAAAATGGTGATGACCGACGTGGATGGCCGCTTCTGCGTAGAAGTTCGTGGTCCCCGCGAAGAGACCGTCGTGTCGCTCCGGTACGCGGGTGCAAACCTCATCGACGGCGTGCGAATCGAGAGCTCATACGACGCATCTCGGCAGCGCGTGGTGCTGCAGGCTCCCGAAGCGCCCGAGATCGATCTAGCCACAAAACAGCCGCTCCGCATACGCGCCATCACCGAAACTGGAACGCCTGCCGCAAACATTGACCTTTCGCTCGTCGATGAGGTCACGCATCGTGTCACGCAGGCAGTTACAAATTCGGACGGATTTGCTTTGTTCGTCCCCAACTCGTGGGATGAACCCGGAGATGCCTCGTACCGAGTCGTCTTTGCAGGAACGAAGGAGCTCTCGCCCGCATCGGCGAATGTGCGAATCAAGAAGCGAATCGCTGCGGAGATCACCGTTGAACCGTCAGCAATGACCGTGGAAATCGACGGTGACCCCAAAAAAATTCGGGTGCGCATCGCCCAGGGTCGTGCTGGAAATGTGGAGCTCCACCACGGGGGCCATACGCTTGCAACAGCGAGTTCAAATGGCGGCACGGCGGAACTTGCCATCGTTGATTTCGGGTTGGGACCTGGAAATCATGCGCTCTTCGTTACATTTACCCCCGCTTCAGCGCATGTTCGTTCGCCCGTGCCGGCGG
>JAHFDX010000583.1 GCA_023248785.1 Myxococcales bacterium | reverse complement strand
ACAAGACGGGTACTGCGATTTCGACGACCCAAATCGCGTCTGACGGCACAAAAACCGACCTCGGAACCTCTTCAACGTGGAGCTTTGATTCGCAATTCTGGTACCCGCTGAATGCGACGCTCCGCGAGGGCGACAAGATTCAAACGCGATGCGCGTGGCAAAACACGACCGACACGAAGATCAAGTTCGGCGAAAGAACGTCCGACGAGATGTGTTACTCGTTCACCATGTACTATCCGCGCGTGGAGTCTCCGTTTTGGACGTGGGGCATGCCTGCCAGCGAAGTGAAGTGCACGAAAAATCAGTGAATTGAATTCGCCCTCGACATCGCGGCGGCGCCCCAAGTAAGACACGTCTATCGAACTCTACGGTCACACCTCCGGCCTTTCACCTTCGGCCATTCGTACGCTCGAGCGACTTTATCGACGGCGCGTGCCGATCGAGCATATTACGACGCCCGAACTCACGCGCTCGCTTGTTGAGGCCTCGATGGAGAGTGGTCGGCAAGTGGGCGTGCTGGTGCATCGATCGGGGCAGGTTGATTACGTTATTGTGGGTGATGCTGGGAAGTTGAATCTGCCCGACATCGGCCGTCTACGCGCGGCCGACGGTCGCTTCCGCGCGCTTCGGCTCGTGCACACGCACCTTCGAGGCGAGTCGCTGACGCATGACGATCTTGTCGACCTTGTACGCCTGCGCCTAGATCTCATTGCCGCGATCCAACTCTCCCCACGCGGTGATGTGCGTTCGCTTGTCTACGCGCACAACGTGCCGTTCGACGGCTCACCGGGATCGCTGCCTTATCGTGAAGTTGGCCCGATCCCGATGCATCAGGTGGATGTCAACTTCGGCGCACTCATGGTCGACCTTGAAGCCGAGTTCGCGCGGGCGCGACGCGGTCGAGAGGTTCGAGCAAAAGATGGGCGGGCCATCCTCTTGCACGTTGGCGAAAAAACACCCTCCGCCGCCAAGGCTGCCGATGAGAGCATTCGTGAGCTTCGCGAACTCGCGTGGACCGCGGGTGTCGACGTGGTCGACACGGTCATTCAATTGCGGGAGCGCATCGATCCGAAATTTGTCCTCGGGCGCGGCAAGCTCGACGACGTTGTCGTTCGCGCCATGCAGCTTGATGCAGATGTGCTGATTCTCGATCGCGATTTATCGCCCGCGCAGGCGTCGGCGATCGCCAAGGTGAGCGACCTCAAGGTGATCGATCGAGCGCAACTGATCCTCGACATTTTCGCCCAACGTGCGGAGAGCAGTGACGGAAAGCTCCAAGTCGAGCTCGCGCAGCTCAAGTACAGCCTGCCAAGATTGACCCAAAAGGACGACTCGCTCTCACGTCTTACAGGTGGCATCGGCGGGCGAGGCCCCGGAGAAACGAAGCTCGAGATCGGTCGCCGAAGGGCAAAAGAGCGCGTTCTGCACCTTGAATCACAACTGAGGCAGTTACGAAAACGGCGCGAGCAACGCCGTGCAAAGCGCACACGGGATGGAGTCCCCACGGTTGCGATTGTGGGTTACACAAACGCAGGCAAGAGCACGCTGCTTAACACGCTCACGGGTGCAAACGTCCTTGCAGAAGACAAGCTCTTTGCAACGCTTGATACGCGCTCGCGGTTATTGCGTGTTGGTTGGGCCGGATACGGAGGTCGAGACGTCGTTCTCACCGACACCGTCGGATTTATTCGTAACTTGCCGAAGGATCTTTGGGCCGCATTCCGCGCCACCTTTGAGGAAGCCGCCGACGCCGACGTGCTTGTTCACGTCGTTGATGCAAGCGACCCCACCATGGACGAGCACATGCAAACCACGAAGGACGTGCTCGAAGAACTCGAGCTTGAGAGCATTCCGCGTGTGCTCGTGCTGAATAAGATCGATTTGCTTCCGCTGCCGGCTATCGAGCGGTTAAGACGAACATTTCCAGACGCCGTGTTCTTAAGCGCCACCGACAGAGAAAGCACGCGCGCGCTCATCGAGGCCGTTGCGCGGACTCTGGCAGAGCGCTGGGATCACAGCGCGAAGGTGCCCGTTGTGGCTCCAAAGGAGATAGACGCGATCGAAGAGGCTGTCGTTTCCGAACCAGATGAAATCACGACACTCGAGGGGATGCTCGCGCGCAGACGACATAAGGGTCGTCGGTAGCAAGAAGTCTCGCATGTCATCCTGAGCTCGCACCGGCCTTGGGCCGGATGGTTGGGAAAGGACATGACGCTCAGCTCAAATCACCAATGTTCTCATGCCATGTTCTTAGGAGCGAAGAGCGAAGGAGCCCCGCGCTCAAGCCCTGGTGTGCCCCCGCTCTGAACGAAGTTCGTATTGGAACGATTCAAATTGCGAAATCAGTCGCCGCCGGCGGATGGTGTGCATCGTCAGAGATCGATCCCCACCCTGTGCGCGAGCTCTGTCTCGATTATCTCGTGCAAGGCTCCTTCGACTTCGTGACGGAGACGCCGAACGATCGTCGCGTTGTCTGCGTTCTCGGGACCCATGGGAGGTCCGATGGGGTCGCCAATCACGAACCGGAGCCGGACGAGATGCGGGATGGGGAGAATGCGGGACGGGAGCGGAATTGGGATCCCCGTTCGACGTAACCAACGCTCGCCCCGCCGGTACGCGTCGCCGACGAAGTCGAAGAGATCGTCGGCACCGATGGATGCAAGCGGCACGATAGGTGCTTGGTTGCGGATGGCCGCGCGAACGAAACCGTAGCGATGGCCCCAGAGGAGTCGGTAGCGAAGCTCGCGCGGCTTTACGGCCTCGCGGAGCCCGCCTGGCAATACGAGAACGAGCTCATCGTGCGACAGCAAGCGATCCACATTCTCCGCCGTTCCGTCGACCGTCCCGATCGCCGCGGCGAGCCGCCGAACGAAAGGCACCTTCCACCACATATGCTCGCCGAGTGCCCAAACGGGACGTCGCGCGTCACGCCAGATCGCCCCCATCGCGAATGCGATATCCCAACCAAAGGCGTGATTCGCGACAAGGAGCGCGCGCCGCGAGGGATGTTCTCGATCCCGTGCACCTCGACGTGCATTTGCCGAGCGAGCTGCTCGACCATCCCGTAGAACCGCTCCGCCGCCTGCGGGCTGAAGGCGACGAACGCATCTCGCTGAT
>JAHFDX010000582.1 GCA_023248785.1 Myxococcales bacterium | reverse complement strand
ATGACCGACCATGGGCCCAAGCGTGATCCACTCCCGATCGACTTGAATCGCTGCGTGAGACGGCGGCGCTACAGTACCACCGCACGCTTCGAGGTAGAGCGTAAGAGCCAACATCTGGCAAAAACCCAAGGCGGTGGTAGATACTCGGTCCGAAAAACCATGCGCGTGCATGTCCCAATCCTTACTGCGCTACTTTTATGCGGGCAAAGCGCCCAAGCGGTGAGCCAACATGCCCGAGCGGGCAAGCGATCACAACCTGGGCAAATGCAGCACCACACGCCGGTGCGGGTCGATACGCCGGAAGATGCAACCGACGTAACGAATGCCACCTGCAAAAAGCAGCCACCCCAACCATTTCTGATCCGCATCAATTGGTTCAAGCGCGGGTCGGTCGACGAGATTAAGGAAGGACGCGAGCTCTTTCAGAAATCGCTGAAGTACCGCACTGAGCAGTACGGTTACTACCGCGGCTTTGGGAAAGCAGAATGGAACTCGACGTCACCAGGTCAGCACGCCGTCAAGACAACCTTTTTCGACAGGCCCCTCGTCGTGCATAAGAAAATCGTTCCGGCGCTCAAGTGCGTTGAAAAAACGCTACGCGAAAAAGGGTTCGACAAGCTTTACCGTGTAGGCGGAGTTGGCGGCATTCGCTACCACAACACGTACCATGGCGGAGAAGTATCCAATCACGTTTACGGTATCGCGATGGACATCGACTCCGATCGCAACACCTGTTGCGGGTGCGTGGGCGATTGGAACAAGCATCCCCTTTGCAGGAAGAAAGCGAAGACCGTTTACGATCGCACCGCGCTTCCCCGCGAGTGGGTGGAGACCTTTGAAGAGCATGGTTTTTACTGGCTTGGTCACGATCCGATGCAAGACACGATGCACTTCGAGTTTCTAGGCGATCCTGACAAGGTCATCGCTCCGAAAGCGAACGTGAGCGTTGCCGGACCATGAAGAGCCGCTCATTCGTCGGTCTCATTGCACTGGGTCTTCTTTCGAACGCGTGTGGTTCGAAGGGTGCTCCAAGTGCGAGCACTGAAGAACTTTCGGACGCAGCACCACCGGCAACAAGCCCCGCGCAAACGCCAGACGCAAAACGAGTGTTTCCCATTGTATTGCGTGCTGATATTTTTGAGAAGGCCGACACTTCTTCGCGCAACATAGGTTACTTGCGACTTGGTCAGTCCATTGCAGCAAGCGCAAAACCAGAAGGCGGCGACGGCAAATGCACGCGCGGCTTCTTTGCGATCGCGCCACGTGGATACATCTGTGCGGATGAGACCGTAACGACCGATCCGAATGATCCCGTGGTTCGCGCGCTCGGCGTAAAGCCCGACCTCTCGAAACCCATGCCGTATGTGTACGGTTTCGTTCGGCGTGATGCGACGCTGTGGAACTTCATCCCGAGCTATCAGGAGATGGACAAGCACGAGTTCGCATTTCAGGGGCATCTGAAGGAGTACGCAAAGAATCATCGGCAGTGGAACAAGCCCGATCGCGGCGATCCAAATGCGGTCCCGCTCGATGATCAAGGCAATGCGAAGACACTACCGAAAGAGGCGCCAGAGCTTCCCGAGGTCGACGAAAACGCTCTTTTCCCGCCGCTTTATGGAACCGGTGAAGCGCCTTGGTGGCTCTCAGCCGACACTGTGCGCGGAAAGGCATCTTTTCGGCGAAAGATCCCCGGGGTGTCGACGTACAAGGGCGCGGGTGGAATCGTCTTCCAAGGCAGAGCGTATCGGCACGCGGGTTTGGCGGTGATCGGATCGTTTCGAGCGGGTCCCAAATCAAGCAACCGGAGATTCGTCGTTGCCCTCGATGGACGCTTGATTGCGGAAGACAAGATTAAGCCGCACTACGCTTCCTCGTTTCACGGAATTACGCTCGACGAGAAAAGCGAATTCCCGCTTGCGATTGTTCGCCGCCCAGAGGCCGTTCGCTATTCCGAAGACGGCCACGAACAGAAGAGCCACGTGCCTTTCCGCGACGTGATCTCCCTCACAGGCAAGCGCTCGGTCGCGGTGAACAAAGTCTATTGGCAAACGAAAGCCGGCTATTGGGTGAAGGAGGACGATGTGGGCGTCTTTACCAACAAGCCAGAATGGCCCAAATCGTTCGACTACAAAACGGTCAAGTGGATTGACATCTGCATCACCTACCAAACGCTGACCGCATACGAGGGTGACAAACCCGTCTATGCAACGCTCGTCTCGAGCGGCCGCGATGGCGCACAAGATCCCTACACGACCCGCTCCACCGTACGCGGCGAATTTCAAATCAAGTGGAAGCACGTCACGGCCACGATGGATGCCGATGATCCCGACAATCGCTTCGAACTGCGCGACGTTCCATGGGTTCAGTACTTCGAAGCAAACTTTGCACTTCACGGCGCGTATTGGCACGACGACTTCGGACGGCCACGTAGCCATGGTTGCGTGAACCTCGCGCCCATCGACGCGCGCAAGCTCTTTATGTGGACTGATCCCCCACTGCCGGATGCTTGGCATGCGGCCCATGCGGGAGCTCCTCTCGCCCAAGGAACATGGGTGCGCGTGCGGCGGTAGGTGTAAGCCTACAAGTCGACGAGCACTCCGCCAAGCGCGTGACCGCGGGCGCGGCCGACTCCGTTATCGAAGGAGCAACTCGTATGCCCAGGCATGGATAACTTTGTCCCATGGTTTTCGGCCGCGGGCGCGGCCACCGGCATGGCCACGGTCACGGAATCGGTGACGGTGACGGTGACGGTGACGGTGACGGAACAATACAGCGGTAGCTACTTTGTTAGACACCGCTTGTCGTCGGGATCGACGTATACGAAATTGGGATCGTTCGCATGCGTTGGACGCGAGAGACATGTGCGAGGCGGCGCAACATATATGCCCGTCCAAAATCCCGTCGCAGGACCCTACTCGTTCATCGCCCGGCCGACACTTCGATCCGGGCGTGGCACAACCTGGCTGTGGCGCGCCGTTGTCAGAAACGCACGTGGCCCGCCATCGGAAGCCGGGAGAACCTCGTCGTGTACCTCAACCGCGATGTCGCTTCCCAATTCGCGCATGGTCTCGACGACTTCCTCGAGCGAATAGCACTCGTCGATCGTGAGGCAACCCGT
>JAHFDX010000581.1 GCA_023248785.1 Myxococcales bacterium | reverse complement strand
TGCGAAGCGAAAGCTTCCAGTGCTTTGGCACTGCGGCCCCGTGGGCATCGAACCTCTGCTCGGTCGATACTTGACGCAGGTTCGCTGGTACGAAGAACCCATACGCAACAATCCGGACGTGACCTTCATCCTTGGTCATTCGGGCGCGTTGCAAGTGCTCGAGGCGATTGAGCTGGGGAAAAAGTACCCGAACGTCTACTACGAAACGTCCGGTCAGTCCCTTTGGGGACTAAGGCGCATGATTGAAGTGCTCGATCCGTCACGAATTGTGCTCGGCTCTGACTGGCCGTTTTATCATCAGGCCATCGCCATCGCGAAAGTACTGATGGTGACTGAAGGACAGCCCGATCTTCGCCGTAAGATCCTCTACAAAAACGCAGTCGAGTTGCTCAACCTGCCCAATTGATTGCATCGAGAGGGCGCAAATGGAGAAAAAAATGACGCGCAAACTGATGGCTTTGGGCTTCGTCGCAGGAATCTTTGTTCTGTTCGGCTGCGGAAAAAAAGCAAGCGAGGAGGACTGTAAGAAGCTCGGCGACAAACTTATCGAAATACAGACGGAAGGACTCTCGGCTGCGGTGAAGTCCGCCGGCGCTTCCGGATTCGACAAGGCGAAAGCGGACTTCGTGAAAGAGTGCACCGGAAAGCGCATGCCCTCCGATGGCGTAACCTGTGCCGACAAGGCCAAAGACCAGGCCGCGTTTATGAAGTGCCTCGGAGGGTGATGGGTCAACCCAGCAGCGCCCGCTCGGACATCGGAGGCGCGAGCTTCGCTAGAAAATCAATGAGATCAATCTTCGCTACAATTCCCGCTAACTGATCCTGCTCCTCCACCATCGCGACCTTGGCGTCGGCAAGCACACTCTTTAAGAGCTCAATCTTTGTGTTCGGCGTCACGGTTGCGTAGTCGCTCGACGCGAGTTCGCCCACGGGGGAGTTCAGCGTCTTGTGTCCCGAGACAAGGTGGCGGAGCAGCTCAATTTCGGCGACGAGGCCCACGGCGCGTCCCTCTTCGCACACGGGGAGTTGGCTGATGCCGTGCTTCTTGAGCGTTTCGATCGCCTGTGCAACGGTGGTTGTCGGCGTGACCGTCACAAGATTGCGCGAACCTTTCGACGCGAGAAGATCCCGTACCGTTCCGAGGCCAGGCTCTTCATCGAGGAAACCATTTTCGCGCATCCAATCATCGTTGAAGATTTTCGACATGTACTTGTGACCGCCGTCGCACAAGAACACCAAGATCTTTTGGGATTTCTTGGTCATGCGTGCGTACTTCACCGCACCGGCAACCGCAGCTCCGCCCGAACCGCCCACGAACAGTCCTTCGAGGCGCGTGAGGTCGCGTGTCATGAGAAAGCACTCTTTGTCATCGACGCGGACGATCTCATCCAAGATTTTTAGGTTCATCGTGGTCGGGAAAAAATCTTCCCCGATGCCCTCGACCTTGTACGAGAACGGCTTGGTGATGCGGCCCGTCTTGACAAAATCGTAGTAGAGCGAACCGACGGGATCGACGCCCACGATCTGTATCTCGGGCTTTCGCTCCCTGAAGTACTGACCGCAGCCGCTGATGGTTCCGCCCGTTCCCATACCCGCAACGAAAACATCAAAGTCGCCGTTGGTTTGCGACCAAATCTCAGGCCCACTCGAGATGTAATGCGCCTCAGGATTCGCAGGGTTGTGGTACTGGTTCGCGAAGAATCCGTTTTCGGTTTCGGCCGCAATGCGTTTCGAAACACTGTAGTAGCTGCGAGGATCTTCAGGCTCTACCGCCGTCGGACACACAACAACTTTGGCACCGAATGCGCGAAGATGCTGGATCTTCTCCTGGCTCATTTTGTCTGGCATCACGAAGACGCATTTGTATCCCCGCAGGGCGGCGAGCAACGCGAGGGATGCGCCGGTGTTGCCACTTGTGGCTTCGATGATTGTGCCGCCGGGCTTGAGCCCTGTTTCTTCGGCACGCCGAAGTAAGTTGCGTGCAAGCCGATCCTTGTGGCTGCCACCGGGGTTGAGAAATTCGCACTTCACGTAGATTTCGGCGGGTGTATCGCTGCCAATCTTTCGAAGCTTCACGATGGGCGTGTTACCGATGGCCTGAGTGATGTCTTCGAGAGCTCCGTGCATCATGACGTTCGTCTCCGGTTTCGCGTTTCGATGACAGCTAAGTGTCGCCCGGCATTTTCTTTGTCGCGGCGAAATGAAAAGAAATGTTCATTGTTACGATATGTGCAACCGCCAACGTGTTCGATGGCGTTTTTGCGAACGCCCAATGTTTCGAGCTTAATGTGTGCACTACGGCGCAAGTCGACGTGCGGTTTGTTGTTCGGACCGATTTGGACGATGCTGTCCGTTTCACAGGCCTCGATAAGGGCCAAAGCGACTTCTTCGCCAACTTCGAAGGCGTCTCGTTCGATGCACGGCCCGATGGCGCATACGAGGCTGTCCCTATTCGAGAAGTGACCAATCGCGGCTTCGATGACACCTGCTACAAGTCCTTTCCAGCCCGCGTGAATCGCTGCGACGTGACCGGACGCCGAGTCCCCGACGAGGATGGGCACGCAATCGGCCGTGCGTACGCCAACACCGGTGGCCTCAAGAACAGAGCCCCTGGCGAAGAGGGCGTCGGCTTCGCGATCTGCACCACGCTGAGACGGAACCACAAGCGTTCTTGCCCCGTGGACTTGCGCTGCTTCCTCAACACGCCGGCTTTTCATCCCCGCATGTGCGCAGAGCTCTTCGATTGTCTTCTTTCGTAGTCCGGGCGATACGGTGAGCGAAAAATCGGCGGGCCTCAGGCTGAACGCGTGGGCAAAGCCTTCGTGCGTGAGGATCGAACTTGTAAGTATCGGGACCATGACGCGAGTTGATGCGGTTCAGCCTAAAGTGATACCACTCTCTATCTATGCGTTCGCAGGATCCGTTCATTGGCCGCGATATTCTTAATGGCCAATTTCAGATCCTTCAGAAGATTGGCTCGGGCGGGATGGGTTCGGTCTACAAGGCCCTGCAGTCCGAGATGAACCGCATGGTGGCGGTGAAGATTCTTCACCCGAAACTGGTGAATCGCAAAGACCTCGTATCGCGCTTCCGGCGCGAAGCGCGCGCGATGTCGCAA
>JAHFDX010000580.1 GCA_023248785.1 Myxococcales bacterium | reverse complement strand
AACCAAGGCATGACGAACGTCGCAGCCGTCAAACGGATGATCGAGCGGATCATCGCGCGCGATCGGTTCTCGGGCGAAGTGATTGTTTTTGAAAACGTGCACTTTCGCCTGGCCAACGGATCAGGGCTCGCCCGCGGTTGGTCGCATCCAAGCGATCGCAATGTCGATGTGCCCGGATGGAATAAGCTCTCCGATCTTGTGGGCCATTTTGAGAAACTCGGAGCTCCTGTGAGTTTCGTGGGGCTCATCGACGCCGGGAAAAATGAGCTCGCCGGCGATCACTGGCACGACGCATCCCACGCACACGGCGTGTATGGCGGTGATGGGCGAGGACCCATCGAACCGAATGAGAACCGAGACGGTTATGTTTGGAACTTCGAGCAAGCGTTCCGCCGTCGGCGCAGCCGCGTTGACTTCGCGCAGACACCTCTAACGTGGCCCGTATTTTCCTCGCCGCGCACAGGCGTTGTGGTCGACTTCAAAGACGGGCTCTTCACGCGCAACGGATCGCAACGAACAAGCGTGCCGCGAAAGCTCACGTTCATCAACATGGTGACGCTCGTGGCGCACGGCTCAACGGGTATGAGCTCGTGCTGCAAGTCCGCGATGGGCATCGTCGACATGAGCGCGGGACGCATGGGCACCGATCCGCGTGTGGCCGATTACCAATCCGTGCATCACTTTGGTAGCCCAAACGCCATGTGGCGCATGGCGGGACCCCTCGCCCATTTTGCGAAACACGTACGCACGCCCGATCTGTACGTGGTCACCGCCGAATGGGTTGCCGTGCCGCCCAAGGGAGGATGGGACGGCGAGGTGAACGATCCACGACTCGCCAAAGAGTGCGCACACAACATCGGTGCCATCGTCGCGGGGACCGATGCAGTCGCACTCGACACCTGGTCGGCACGCAACCTCCTCATGCCGATTGCTGGAGACATTCGCGAGTTCGACCTGAACGATCCTGATTCGAACTTCTCACGATTCTTGCGCTATTACCGCGAAGTGTATGGTTCTGGAACCATGGCACCGGAACTGATCAACGCGGTTTAACGCGCACTCTTGCGCACAAGAGGCGATGAGCACGCGCTCTTCAAGGTAATTTCAACGGCAATAGAGTGGCGACTGCAAAACGCCTGCTGGTACGCTTAGAAGTGCTTGAGCCATGTTCGGCACATTGTACTTTTTTCCCTTGGGTTCGCGGCATTCTCGTCGTCGTGCACCAACGGCGAAGACACGACGAAGGTGCAGCCACAACCAAAAGGTGAGGTGCACTGGCAGTCGGCTCCGGCTCCCCTGCGACGCTTGCTCTCGCGCCAATATGTAGCGAGCGTGAAATACCTCCTTGGCGTGAAGGCTGCGGCGGCGGCAAATCCCCCCGCGGATACTTCACTCAACGGGTTCATGAGCATTGCAGCAAGCCAACTGTCCCTCAACGACGACTTGATTGCTCGCTACGAACTTTCTGCTCGAGCGGTCGCCATGACCGCAATGGGCAACACCGCAAGGGTCAGCGAGCTTACGGCATGCGAGCCAAAAACGCCGAGCGACGCTGCGTGCTTGCGTTCGTTCGTCGAGCGTTTCGGACGCCTCGCTTGGCGCCGCCCGTTGATCGAGGAGGAAATCACGAGCTACGTGGCTCTCGCCTCGTCCGCAGCCGAGAAGTTCAGTGATTTTTACACGGGCGTCGAGCTGGTGACGTCAACAATGCTCCAGTCGCCGAATTTTCTTTACCAAGTCGAACTCGGAACTCCAGTCAGCGATCGCACAGACATTCGCAAGCTCACGGGGTTCGAAGTGGCCTCGCGAATGTCGTTCTTGCTTCACGATCGCACGCCGAGCGCTGAGTTGCTCGACGCCGCGGCCAACGGTGAGCTCGATAGCGGAGATGGCGTGCGCACGTGGGTCGAACGACTGCTGAAGGAGCCTGAAACCTTCACGGCTGCGCGGAATTTTTTTGCGGAGCTGCTGGGCCTAAACGAACTCGAACACGCGGCAAAGGATCCCACGCTGTTCCCGCAGTACTCGGCAGCGCTCGCCGCCTCCATGAAAGAAGAGACCCTGCACGATATCGACAACATCCTGTGGAGCCGGAACGAACCGGTCACCAACATCCTTACTGCTCCGAGCACATTCGTCGATGAAGCGTTAGCGCAACTCTACGCAACCACGAAGCCAACGTACGAATGGCAGCAAACCACGCTTCCGAGCGAGCAAGGCCGGATGGGGATCTTGAGCCACGCATCCATCATGACGCAAAAGTCCCATCCGACCTCGACGTCGGCCACGCGACGAGGACTCTTTGTGATGGAACGATTTCTTTGCCGCACGATGCCGCCACCACCACCCGGGGTCATCACGCAGTTGCCACCCAGCAGCGCGGCGCCCACGTTGCGCGATCGCATTGCCGTGCATCAAACGGATCCCGTTTGCTCTGGCTGCCACAAAATGGCTGACAATATCGGTCTCACGTTTGAGAAGCTCGACGCGATCGGACGATGGCGCGATCGAGAAAACGACGCGGTCATTGATACACGCGGCGCCGTGGAGGGCTTTGGTAGTTGGAAAGATCCGGCAGAGCTCGTAACGCTCCTGTCGAAATCAGAAGAGGTGACGAGCTGCCTCTTTCGTCAGTTGTATCGCTACGGGACGGGCCACGTCGAGATTGCGCCGGAGTGGCCTGCGATTGAGACGCTCCTGAAGAATTGGACGAATGCGGGGCTCAGTTACCGCGCGCTTTTGCTCGAACTCGTGTCGAGTGATCTTTTTCGCCATGTCGGAGTATCACCATGAGCCGCTTTTTGAGCCGCCGAGCCGTTTTGCGAGGAATGGTTCACGGCACCGGGATCGCACTTGGATTGCCCATGCTCGAAGCGATGCTCGACAACCACGGCGAGGCGCACGCCGACGGCACACTGTTTCCGCGAAGGTTCATGACATGGATGTGGGGCAACGGCGTTCGCCTTGAGCATTGGGTTCCGAAAGACCAAGGAGCCAACTACACCCTCTCGGACGAACTGCAGCCACTTGCTAACGTGAAGGCCGATTTCACCGTTCTTTCCGGATTCTCGAACTCCATTGCTTCTCGCCGCGGACACCATGACGGCATGGCCGGCCTATTTT
>JAHFDX010000579.1 GCA_023248785.1 Myxococcales bacterium | reverse complement strand
CATGATCGGCTGTGTAGATCACGATCGTTCGTTTCGCGAGGCCAAGTGCGTCAAGTTGATTGACAACCCGTTCGGCGCACGCGTCCACAGCCAAGTGGTAGTCGACGTACGCGTCGAGACACTCTTGCCAACGCGCGCTGCGCGACGAGGGCACGTAGCCTGCGACGAAGTGACTCAGTCGCCGAAAGCGCGTTTGAATCGAGGGCTTTCCCTCGAGTGTATCGTCGAAGTGATCGGGGTAGGGTGCGCGGTATGCGGTGCGAGTTGGCCGCCGGAAGCGCGGCGAGAACATGATGTCGTGCGGGTTGACGAAGGACACAACAAGGCAAAACGGATCCGCAGAAGGCCCGTGATCAAGCAGCCATCGAACCGCGAGCTCGGCGGTTTTCGGATCGTGCTCCAGTCCTTCGCCGGGAGCGCCGTGCCGGTCAGGTCCGTTCCAATCCGAAAATCCGTACGGATCGAGCCCCGCACGTTCGAGGTCGCCGTCCTTGGTGAGGTGCCACTTACCAAAGTAACTGGTTCGGTAACCTAATTGGCGGAGATGCGTGCCTATGGTTGGAACGTTGGGTGACAGCGAACCCTGCCAACGGAAATTAACATTGTCGTCCATTCGGACAGTGCTGGCATGACACCCTGTAAACAGTGCGGCCCGTGCAGGTGTGCACAGCGCGCTGGGGGTGTACGCGCGACTAAACGAAAGCCCCTCGCGCTCCAAGCGCTCAAATGTGTGCATGCGCACACTCACCGGCCACCATGAGCGATATCGCTGCTGATCGGTGACGATAATGAGAAAGCACGGACGCATTACGTGCCGATGGTATCGCGACGTCGGGTTTCGATTGTTGCGCTTTTGTTAGGCTCGGAAGCCCCGACGCTTTTGATTGACAAGAAATCGCCTGCGTTCGATGCGGGCGCGAATGGCCGGTGGCACATACATGGCTTCGATATCAAATGTCGACAGCGCCTCGGCCAGAACTCCGATTTTGTCGAGAAGCGCCATCCCCGAGTCCATGTAAACCGCCGGGCGCCCGTGAACCCAGCAAAGACCACCCTTGCTTTCGAGCACCCGTACGTCGAAAGGCTCGCTACGTACTTCCACGCCGAGGCGATGCGCGAGGTCGATAAGCTCGGTGAGGATGCGTTCAGGTGGCACGTCTACTCATTGCTATCGCTGCATCCGGGAAGGCTGGCAAGATCTTCACAACCTCCGTTACGACTCGGTAGACGGCATCGCGCCCCCTGTGCGACGCTCTACCCGCATTTGCCGTACGCGCGTCGCGCTGGGGAAGGGACTCATTTACTGCATGAGTGAATCTGCGCGTAGTCTGCCTCCGATCGGTCCGGGGACGGTACTTAACGATCGCTATGAAGTGCGGCAAAGCCTTGGCAAAGGCGGGATGGGTGAGGTCTTTCTTGCGTACGACCGCACCACACAGCAATCGGTCGCGCTCAAGATTGTGCGCGAGGAATCGCGTATGCCAGGGGATGACGAAGCACTACGGCAGGAACTCCTCCTCGCGCGCTCGGTGAGCCATCCGAACGTGTGTCGCGTACACGATCTCGCACCATCCCCTTATGGACCCATGCTCGTGATGGAGTACATCACAGGGCAGACGCTCCACACGCATATCCGGCGAAAGAAGGCGCAAGGTGGATACACGTCGGACGAGTTTCGAAGGCTCGCGCAAGAGGTAGCGTCCGGCGTCGCGGCAATTCATGCCCAAGGGCTTGTGCACGGTGACCTTAAGCCCGGCAACGTGATGGTCATGACCGCACCGGATGGCGGATGCGGCAAGGCCGTCGTCGTCGACTTCGGCTTCGCGAAGGAACGTGCTCGTGTAAGCGCGAGGCGCCCGGGGGCTCCCCCCGATGGAGGCACTCCGAACTATATGTCACCAGAACGGTTACGATCAGGCGGCGCATCCGCTGAGGATGACGTGTACGCGCTTGGTCTCACGTTGCTCGAGATGTGGACGTGTCGCGTTCCCGAGCCGGGCTACAAGCCGCGGGCCAAGCCAATGCGCCAGCAAATTATGTTCGACGTGCCTGCTGGCCTTTCCATCGACGAGACGAAGCAGATCTTCCGATGTCTGTCCGACGACGCCGCTTTGCGCCTGCCGGCGCGCCATCTGCGTTTCTTTAACCCGATGGCGCTGACAACGAATCCTGTTCAGCTTCCCCGCGAACGCCTCGATCCTGGGCCACCGCCCGGTCGCAACGCTTCGCAACAATTCACTCCGGGCCAACAAGCCCTCTTGGCAACCTTTGCGACGAACGCTCAGGAATTTGTCGGCGAGCTCATTCCACTCAACAAGCCATCGCTCACGATTGGGCGCCGTGCCGAAAACGATATCTGGGTGCCTGAGGCGACGGTGAGCGGCAATCATGCTCAGCTCAAATGGCAGAACGCAACGTGGGTGGTGGAAGATTTGGGCTCGACAAACGGTACGTACGTCGACCACACCTACGAGCGCCGCAAGCAAGTACATTGGATGCACGGTGTCGATGTGCAGTTCGGTGAACTTCGGATCAAGCTCGTCACGCTCGCGGCTGATAGCGCGGCTCATCGTCGTGCGCGAGCGTTCCTCGGAAAGCGCGATGGCCTTACCGGATTGCTTCGTCTAAACGAAACGCTGAAGGCGCTCGAGGAAGAGGCCGCGTTTTCGGAGTGGGTGGATGCGCCTCTAACCATCGCACGTTACGAATTGCGAGCCCCGAATCGCTCGGCGGCGGACCGGCCGACCATTCTCGAGATGTTGGCGCTACGGCGGGTGGCAACGCGTGTTGTTGAGCTCACCGACGTTCTGATCCTTTCACTTATTCCGGTTACGTCCGGCCGAACGGGACCCTTGAGATTTGTTGTGGCCATGGTGGGTCCTACGTTGGGTGATGCGCGGAACCTCGTTGAGCAAGTCGTTGGCCAGGTACAGGGATTGCTCCCCGATGGGATGGAAATCGCAGCGTCGCTCGTTCGATACGAGCCCGGCATGCTGATCGAGTCGCTTGTTGAGCCGTCCGAGTAGCGCCAAGCTCAACCGTTCAGTACGGGTGGCGACGAGAGAGTTTTGGTGTATGGTCCAACCGGCCGTATGGAAGCACCACGCGAATCACTTCCGCCGATGTCGGAAC
>JAHFDX010000578.1 GCA_023248785.1 Myxococcales bacterium | reverse complement strand
TGCAAAAAAGGGCGAAGCCATGATTGGACGTGAGGACTTCGAAGGTCTCGACCTCAAAGAGAATCAAACCGTGCGCCTCTATCGATTGGACGCACCCGAGTTGTCTCTCGACCTTACCGTTCGCGCGGACAAGAAGTTGCGACGGCGCGTGGTGATCCTAAGCGAGGACGACCGTAAAACCTTAGGCCTTGCACTCTGTGAAACCCAAGACATTCGTCCCGTCGAAGTGCCTCGTTTGCCCGCGCTCCAGCGCGTGATGTTTGAAGACCCCGATGCACCAGCACCTGGAGCAGATGCGTTTCGTTGGTTCTTTTTCGCCGCAAGTCCACCGTGGACGGGAACCCGCCACTCGCTTTCGAACGTGCGTGCGCTGCAACGCGAATTCGCGGTGAAGCTGCGAAACGTCTACTCGTTCTTCACCATCTACGCGTCGATCGACAGCTTCGACCCACATGGACATCGAGCTCCAGTGCGCTCGTCGCGATCGGAACTCGACCAGTGGATCTTGAGCGAGCTTGCGCAGACCGTCCATTCGGTGACCCGTGATCTCGACGCGTACGATGTCTATTCGGCGACGCAACAACTCACGGTATGGGTCGAGTCGCTATCGAATTGGTACGTACGTCGGAGTCGCGATCGCTTTTGGGCGAGTGGATGGACGGAAGACAAGGCCGCCGCCTATCACACACTCTACGAAGCACTTACGACAACGGCCACGCTGGTTGCACCGTTTCTGCCGTACGCCGCGGAGGCGATGTATCAAAATCTTGTTGTAGGGCCTGCGGCGACGAGCAAGCAGCCGGCACCTGAGAGCGTGCATTTGGCTTTGTTTCCAAATGCCGACGAAGCTGCCATAGATCGCGCCCTTTCGAAGAAAATTGCCCTCGTTCGCGATATCGTGAGTTTGGGGTTGCAAGTCCGAAGCGATCACAAGCTCAAGGTGAGGCAACCGCTTCGCGCTGCCCATGTCATCCTCACGAAGGTGGCAGACGCGCGCGCGCTATCCTACGCCACCTCGATGATTCGCGACGAATTAAACGTACTCAACGTGCACTTTGTGCCGACTTCCGAGGCGCGCACGTTTGTGGAATATAAGCTCAAACCGAACTTCCGAACGCTCGGCCAGAAGGGCTTGGGTAAGGAAGCGCAAGACCTCAAGCGCCTATTTGCAGAGTGGACCGCAGCGCAGGCGTTCGAGGCCTTCACAAAATTGACGAGCGACGGTGCACTTCGAATTGGTTCGCTGACGCTTGATCCCGCCGATGTTGAGGTCGCGTTCGAAACCAAAGAGGGTTTCGCCGCGTCCGGCAGTCGCGTCGGCGTTGTGGCACTTGAAACGACCCTCGACGACGAACTGCGCGAGCTTGGGATTCTGCGAGAGCTTCAAAATCGCGTGCAGGCGGCTCGCAAAGATATCGGCCTTGAGTATACGGATCGTATTGTCCTCGCGCTGCAAGGTTCAGGTAGAGTGCGGACGATTGCGGAGAGACACAGGGACGTGCTCTTGCGCGAAGTACTTGGCGTCGACCTTGCAGATACTCTAGATGCCCCGGGCGCTGCGACGGCTTCTGCAACTTGGCGCGACGTCGAAGTGGAAGGCGAGGCCGTCCGAATTGGGATCCTTAAAGTAGAGTAATGCGTATCATGGCGTGGCTACGTCGACGTGTGTTCGCCGCAGCAACACAATTAATGGACCGGTCGCCAGAGGGGGGGAAAACCGATGGCGAAGCTGAAGCAGTTGAACGGAACTCGTGCGCCAAAACCTGCGCTCGGGAGACAGATACGGGAGCGTCTTGAGCGCGAGTTGACCGCAGCTCTCAAGCGTCGTCCATCTCATGAACTCGAACTTTCGGGAGTGTTGCGTGCGGCGCTTGCCCACAATGCGCGACTCCGATCCTCGGCTCGTGCGGCGCTCGACGTGCTTTCAAGGAGGCAATCGTTTGATCGGCCGCTCTACCACGCGGTGCTCCGATCGCTCACCGAATGCAGCGATGGCGGGTGCAAGGACTTCGTTGTCGAAGCCCTGAAGCACGTGCATGGCGCGGGGTACACCGCGTTTGGAGCTGCTGCGCTGTGTGGTGGGTCGCCGGAGGTGGTGACCACGCTTGAGCGAATTGCGGTGGCGGAGCGTGCGCACCTCGCGTTCGCTGCGGAGCTTGCGCTGTCGTACTGCGGACGCCTCCGTGAAGGGCATCTGGTTCACCTCGCGCCGATGGTCAAAGAAGTGCACCGTGTTGCGATGTGCAACGAACTGTTGCCCATGTTTTCGCGTCGCGCCATCGTCCCTTCAGGATGCGCGACGGCCCTTCGGGTTCTTCGTGCGTCGGAGCGTCACTTGGGCAGATGGCTCATGCTTGGCGAGCTCGAGGTACGGGCTGGATCGGATGCGGTCATTGACGAAGCTCGTTCACGACTCGCGTCCGCGAGCGCGAGTGGGCGAGGGTCATGGCAACTCATCTTGTGGTCCCTTGAACGCGCGCGGGGTGCGGCGATCGACGTTCCGCGCGCACCGATCGATGCGTTGACCCGACTCGTGGAACGGAGCGATCGCGAATCGCAATTTGTTTTTCGCTTGGCGCGTGCGCGGGTTCCCGCGTGCGAGACGGCGCTCGCATCGTTGGTGAGCCGGCCAATTTCCACACATGCGGGCGCATATGCCGCGATGTTCTTAGCTCGCGATTTTGCGCGACCCGCGTGCCGCGATGCGCTTATCAACGCGGCATCAAGCGAGTCTCCTATCTCGGGGCTGGCGACGGCGGCGCTCTTCGATGCGGGGGTGAAAGACATTGCGCTCAAACGGGCGACTGCAATGGCCGACTCGCGCTCGCTTCGTACGGCAATGTGGGCCGCATGTGTGCGGTACGCGGACCGAAATTCGCAGAGTGGCGCCGAGTCTACGATGGCCGTCGATGAAACGCGCTATCGTTGGATTCAATGCGGCTGGCTCGAATAGCGGCGCGCTGCACGACTCTGACGCTCTTTCTTGTTGCAACGAGTTCCGCAGCGCAGTCACAAACCGAGATTGAACTCTGGGCTGACCGAGACGACGATGATCGAAACGGGATCATCGATGCCGAGGAGACAACCCTTGCTCCGGTTGTGCGAACGCATCTGACGCGCCTCAACCCAGCGAT
>JAHFDX010000577.1 GCA_023248785.1 Myxococcales bacterium | reverse complement strand
TCACCAAAAATGCGGTCCCAGTTGGTTCGATAACTTTCGGTCGCAATCTGCGCCGGTCCCAGTGTTGTCCTTGCGGGTCCTTCAACACGCACGGCCACTTCCACATCGCAGAGGCGCGGGGATTCCGGACGCGGCGTGAGCTTCACAACCTCACCGTCCGTGATGGGCGTTCCCTCCCTAAGTGCTCTGACTTCCCCTGCTTCAAGCCGACCCTGCCGGGCGCGAAGCACACGAACCCCTTTGCCGTCATCGGTTGCACTGTGCAAAAGCACGACATCGCTCGTGGCCTTGGGTTCCGGTTTTTCTTCCGACATCGAATTTCGTCATGTCAAATGTAGCGCGCGTTCGTACGAGGTGCCTACTCAAAGGTCCGATGTGATGTCGCGAACGAAAGTCGAAACAGATCCGGCGAGCTTGTACCTTCGCGGCGGCGATCCAATCTCTCCTTCGATCGCTAACTTCACAAGGCCTCCGCGCTGACGATCCAAACGCTTTACGCCAACTTTGAGCGTCGAGGGTGTGCCCGGAACGACGAGCGTTACGGCGTTTGGAATTCCAAGTTCCACACGTTCAATGCGCGCGAGCGTGGCGGCCAATGTGAGCTCAAGGCCGAAGAAAATCGCTGCCGCGGGCTGAGGCGCAAACGGTGTTGGTCCAAGATTTCGAATCTGCCCAAGGCTCGTGCGCCATTCGTTTCCTTTTGCAACGAGCACAAGCCCCCGCGCGAGTTGTGGCGTCAGATCGACTGAGTTCGGACTTACGGCATCCGATCCCGAAGCGGCTTCTACGCTGAGCGAGCCTTCAACCACGGGCGCGGGCTCGTCCACCAATGCCCCGCTGTCGATCATGGTTCGCCACCGTTCCACTTCGCGCACGCACCTTGCGCGTGAAGGTGCAAATGGAACGCGATCGCATCGCATCGAGCTGGCACGCGCGAGCGCGTCGCACCTTACCTGATCGACGGGGGGAGCACCGACGCACCAGCTCGGCCTTCGGGCGGCGACCGCAAGGCACATCGCGTCGCGCCCGAGATCGAGTTTTCCAGGGATGTCGAGTGGGCAGAGGTCTGGCTTGTGTGCGGCGATCGCGACGTTGCGTTCGCATCGCTGCTTGACGAGCGAGGATTCGATGCTCGCGCAGAGCTTCGGGTCGCGTGCCTTGACGGCTGCGATGGTTCGGCACCCATCGAAAACGAAGGTCTCATATCCAATGGCATCCACCGTGTCTGCGAGTAGCGGGTCGAGGTGGCTTTTGGATGCGACGCACGCCTCAAGGGTCGAAAAGGACTCGACATCGGCTTTTAGGTCCCCCGCGGGTGCGGGCGGATCGATCTGCACTTCGAGTGCGCTCGCATCCATGTGAAACGTGGACGCCACACTTGAAGTTGTAGGTAGTGTTCTTGATTTTGTCGGTGGAGGTTGTTGACGTTCGCACCCAACGATCGAGAGGAAGAAGAACGTTGTCGTGAGAAGTTTAACCGTCATGGGAGATCTGGGCGCGTCGCCATTTCCGACCGAAAAAATTTGTGCACTGAACACTTACCCAGTATAGTGTTCTCTCTCGCACCACGATAGCGCCTGGGGTCGCGCCGTCGTTGACTTGCGTTTCGCTGAAGGGAGCTCTCGCGCATGGAAGACAAGAATCGCACGAAGGCCATCGAGCTTGCCGTAGCCACCATCGAAAAAGAATACGGCAAGGGTTCGATCATGCGCCTGAAAGAAGGCGAAGCGCTGCACGCAGACATGGGAGTTATCCAAACGGGCAGTATCGGCCTCGACATTGCGCTTGGCATTGGTGGATTCCCCCGCGGGCGCATCATCGAAATTTACGGGCCTGAGTCGAGCGGCAAAACCACGCTCGCGCTTCATGCGATTGCCAATGTGCAGAAGACCGGAGGCGTTGCCGCATTCATCGATGCCGAGCATGCGCTCGATCCCACCTACGCGCGCAAGCTTGGTGTGAAGACCGAAGAGCTCTTGGTTTCGCAGCCCGACTTCGGCGAGCAGGCGCTCGAAATTGCCGACATGCTTGTGCGTTCCGGGGCGGTCGAAATCATTGTGGTCGACTCGGTGGCGGCGCTCGTGCCGAAGGCTGAAATCGAAGGCGACATGGGCGACAGCCACATGGGCCTTCAAGCGCGCTTGATGTCGCAAGCTCTTCGAAAGCTTACGGCCACCGTTGCGCGATCGAATTGCTTGCTCGTATTCATCAACCAAATCCGGATGAAGATCGGCGTCATGTTCGGCTCGCCTGAAACAACAACGGGTGGAAACGCGCTCAAGTTCTATGCAAGCGTGCGTCTCGATATTCGTCGCGTGGGCGCCATCAAGGAAGCGGCAGGCGCGACTGACGGAAAGCGCGAACCAGCGGTCATTGGCAATCGCACGCGTGTCAAAGTTGTAAAGAACAAGATGGCGCCTCCTTTCCGCGAAGTGGAGTTCGACATTTTGTACGGACAGGGGATCTCCAAGTGCGGTGACTTGATCGATCTCGCGACGGAAATGAATCTCGTCGAGAAGAGCGGCGCGTGGTTTTCGTTCCAAGGCGAACGCATCGGCCAAGGTCGCGAGAACGCAAAGGCGTACCTCGAGCAACACCCCGAGACGATGGCCAAGATTGAGGCTCTGGTTCTCGCAAAGAGCGGCGTGGCTCGTGTGGCCTCGTCAAATGATAACAAGCCAAATGACACAAGAGCCGATACAAATGGCGCCGGGTCCGAAAAAGATGCGAAACGCATAGCCCAGGCAGCGAAGCCGGCGAACTGAACAACACAGCTCGTCGCGAAACTCGGGCCCCGTGCTGCCCCCGAGAACCCCCGCTTAAGGGCACTTCGCAGCCGGGTACATCTTGTCGAGCGCTAAGAGTGCGGCGGCGAGTTGTTCGCCCTGCGTCTTGCTTTCGGCCGACGTACACCACACGCTGTTTTGCTCGAATGGATCGTTTGTAAGATCGAATAATTTGTAACTTCCGGAGTCATATATCAATTTGTACTTGGTATTTCTGATCGCGCCGCGAACCGTTGTGCGCTTCAACGCGAGGACTTGCTCGACGGTGAGCATCGCAGGGTTTGACAGCGACTTGTTCAACGCGGTTACGTCACCACTCGGATAGTCGAATGCATCTGTGTACGTGGTCGCTCGTAC
>JAHFDX010000576.1 GCA_023248785.1 Myxococcales bacterium | reverse complement strand
CGTCGGGAATGGACCTTGGCGAGCGCGCAAGGCTTACCCACGTGCTTGCAGCCTCGTGGCCAACGGGATCCATGGATCCGACCGCCGCCGTCTGGTTTGCACGTACGCTCGCGCCTCTCGCATCCGACGCAAACGTGCCTCCTTCGCTTTACACGTTGCTCGCTGGACCGCCGTCACCATCGAAGTCGCCACTCGACGCCGAGCGCATGCGGTATGCGCGCGAACTTGCTGCCTACGCCATCGCAAATTCGTCGCAAAAAGAAGGCTTCGCGCAGCTCACGAGTATTGTACGCAGCGAACAACCTGGAGCCGACGCAGTTCGCGCTGCGTGGCTTCAGCACCCGCCGCAAGATGCCGTCCTTGTCGCTGACTTTGATGCGATAGCGCCACTCGCTCTTTCTCTGCAAACAGGCGATTTGCGTGCTCTCGATGGACTGCTCCGCATTGCATCCAGAAACGCGATGGCGCCAAAGACGCGCGCGGACGCGCTTGCTCTCCTCTGCCAAGCACACGACAGCCGCGCACTCAAGTTGGCCACCGAATGGCTGGCCGCAGGGGATTCACCGACTGCAAGAACGCTTCGGATAGCAGGGGTATTTTGCAAAGCGACGCTTGATCCGGAACATGCAGAACGTGAACTGCTCTCTGTATTGTCTTCGTCGTCTACGGCTCTCGAGGCACTTCGACAACGACGTTGGCCGGAAACTCCCGCAACGATCGTGGCAGTGGGCGAGCGAGCCAATGGGGCCATCGACCTCGCTGAACGGCTCGAAGCGATTCGCGCCCTGGGAAGAATGCGTTCCGGAAAGGCCGCACGCTCACTTGCGATGGTCGCCGCAAGCGGCCGAACCCGAGAGGCGCGTGAGGCCCTTCGTGCACTCGCGCAATTTGAAGACAAGGCCGCTCTGGATTCGCTTCGAACCGCAATAGGCCACGGTCTCGACGTAGACGTCATGCGCGCGTACAGCATTCGTCGATACGAGCGCAACGAAAGCGATTCTCGACTCGACCGTCTTGTCCACGACGGAACACATTCGCCGGACGAAGGAACGCGTGCCGCAGCATTAGCGCTCGAATACGCTCTCGACGCGCTTGATCCAACAGATGGACTTCGCGATCACTCCGCACGGGTTCGCGCAGTCGCGGTGGCGGCTCTTTGCGCGCGTGCACGTACGAGCGGCGTCCTCGAAATGCAGGGCACCGACACGGACGAAGCCGTGCGCACGATCGCTCTATGCGCACTTCCATTTGCCCCACATGATCGTCGCATCTCATCACAGCGCATCGAATCCTATTTGGGCGCGGGCGGGCCTGCAGGTTATTACGCGACTGCCACGCTAGTTGCGCGCGGGGAAATCGATCTCGGTAAGCCAAATGATTCGCCGTTTGATAATCCGGTCGAAGCGATTCGAGAGGCTGCCTTTGTTGGATTGATGCAGCGTGGCGGCGATGTGGTGCGGCTCTACGTAGAACGCCTTAGTGCGATTGAGCCGGATTCATGGCTCAGGGCCGCCGCAGTTCGCGAGTTATCGAGGTACAATAGTAGCCTTGCCAGAGGGCGCGTTGATTTCGCGCACACCTGGGATCCGTCACCGCGGGTGCGTGAGGCAACGACGGGGACTCACTATCCGCACGCCAAAAAGGCCGCTTGGCTCGCGGTTGGACAGCCCTCGGCGATAGCTGTAGGCGCCCTTGTGCGTACTCCCGACGGAACGTGGCCCGCCGTTGTCGATTCAGACGGGCAACTGGTCGTTTTTGGAGCGCTCGCCGACACACTGAGACTCGTGGTAAGTCCGGTGATAACGCGATGAAGCCAACCTCACCCGCCAAGGCCTCTACGACCAAAGAAAACGAACCTACATTCGAACGAGCGATGGAAGAACTTACGCGCATCGTTGAGCAACTCGAGCGAAGCGACTTGCCGCTCGATGAGTCGATTCGCCTCTTCGAACAAGGAATGAAACTCGCGCTCGTATCGCAACGCAGGCTCGATTCCGCGCAAAAAACGGTAACCGAATTACTTAACGTTTCCGAAAGCGGAGCCGCAGAAACAAAGCCCTTCGACACCGACGCAAGCGAGTAGTGCCTCGATTCAGCTGAATCGAGGTACATGACAAAGTCACCACACCGAGTCAGACCCATGGAAATCGGGGGTCATTCAACGCCCACGCCCGCGAGGAGGGCGTTCAATGACCCCTCGTTTCGATGGCCTCGCTGCAGTAGGTTCAAACTCACTTTCCTATGAGCGACCGATGCACCCACCCGGTGCGCTTGTCGTCTCCAAATTCAATCTTGTACCAGTTGTCGCGCTTTTCCAGGATGCGCACCTCCGAACCGCGCGAAAGCGATTCGATGCGCGATCCACTTCGCGGCGCTTCGCGTACAACGGCTTTTTCGACCACAACGTGCGAGACGTCGGCGGTATCGAGACTTGCTACCGCATGGGCCGACTGAAATGTAACATGATAAAGCACATTATACTGAGGCTGGTCATGTTCGATGCCAGACAGCGATACACGTGACAACCCCTCTCGCCCGCACGCCAGCAGTCCCTCCGGACTCTTGATCGTGGTGGCCTTTCCGAGCTCTGCAAGAACACGATTTTTTGCAAAGTCGAGAGTCAGCACGAGGCTCAACTTGCCCGACGTTGTCGCCGCACCCGAACACGCGCCAAGCCCCTCAAGCACTGGGCCAAGCGTGGCGTGAACATCGCCAAGGGTACCGCACGCGTTTTTCTTCGTCTCACCCTCGGTGGTTCGACATGACATCGTGAATGGCTTCGCGACGGCGGGTCGAACCGTGGAAAGAGGCACGGGCGCGGGAGGCCCGGGAGCTGCCGATACTTCGGGTACCGCGGATGAAACATGGCTCAAAGCCGCCGGTGGTGCTGGTGCGGATGGACCGAATCGGACGCCCGCAAGGCGTGGCCAAAGAACGCCAATGCCGAACCCCACGATCGACACGAGCCCCACTTTCCACCAAGAAACATGATCGTCCTCTGGGTTGGGGGCAGAAACGCGCACCTTTGGCAGCGCCATTCGCTCAGGAATTAGCACGGAACGAGCTTTGGTCGGAAGTTTGGCGTCAGCACGCAGCGAGAGAAACGCTGAGAACGCCTTAACCTCCCTTCGGTCGCTCCTACGCACG
>JAHFDX010000575.1 GCA_023248785.1 Myxococcales bacterium | reverse complement strand
AGGGTCCATTTTCCCCTCGCGCGATCGCACAGGCGGCACGCAAGGCGGGATCGGCATCTAACGTGGCCACGTCGCCTGCAGCAAGCGTTGTCCAGGGTAGCGTGGCAAGGGAAAGCCAGTCCCACTTCGCGTCGTTTGGCGGAATGCGACCCGCGAAAACGAGCGACGCTTCGACGATGGGATCGTTGATGAGGGCGACGGTGCGCGCAATCTCGCCAGCGTGGGCTTCGTTCAAACATTGAGCAAACAAGCGCGCTTCGGGCGGAAGGAACGCACCATCTGAAAGTTGGTCAGAAAGCGCGACGATTCCTGCCGCGCTGCCGTAGGCGAGTGTCGCGCGCCACGCGGCCTCTGCCCCGAGTTCCGTTTGAAGCCACGAGGCATCGATGTCATGCGACGGATTTCGTCCCGAGGTCAGCGCAAGTTCGGTACAAATGACCCAAGCCGCGAGTTGCCATCGTTCAGGGAGCGTCTCGGGAGCAAGCGCCTTGCGCATCTCGTCGGGGTCGTGACGAAGAGCTGCTTTTCGTGCCTGCTCGATTCGCACCACAAACTCGGACGGTGATTGTTGCGATGGCATCCCCTCAACGATGTGTGGTTCTTCGGATGCTTTCGACGCCAAAGCCCAAAGGCGCGCGTAAGGGTGGCTAACATCGGTTGAGACGACCTGGCTGCTCGTAGTACGGCGGACTGAATCCGCGCGGCACATTTCCGTATGCGTCTTCAGCTCGCGCGTTGGGGCCAAAGCGACTTCTTCCGTCAACAGATCGGTCGAGCCTGAGAGGACACGGCGTTCGTGCGTCGTAAAGTAGCGGTCGTACGCATCGCCCTGTACCTGTTCGAGGAGCGATTGTGCGAGTTCTGTTTCGCCGACCATGGCTGCGAGCTCAGCGGACGTCGAAAAAAGAGAAACGCGAGCCCGTCCGGAAGCATGCTCTGCCTCACTTTGGAGAGCTGGGATAGTGGCGAGCCACTGGGCTTTGCGCTCGTCTGATAACGACGTTGCCGCCGTTGGCTCATTCAGGGTCGCTTCGGCGAGTGCATCGATGGTTTCTTGCAACCAAAGATCGTGGGCATGCGAGGTACTTGAGCCGTTCAGCGTAGGCGCCTCATCATTAACGAGAGGATGTTTGTTCGCAACCGACTGGAACGCCTCGACTTCCCAATCTTGTAGCGCCCGTTCCAGGGCTCCCCATTCGTGCGAGAGCTCGTAATTCATGGCGCGCACCGAAGTTGGTAGCGATGCAGCGCACCTCCAAAAGTAAATTGGAGAAGGGCCCGGTCGCGCTGTGTTGCGTGCTCAAGATTGCTGCCCGCATCGTCCAGCGAGTGGAGGTGTTGCACTTCGAGAGTGACGCAGGCATCCAGACGGTCGAGTGCCAATCGCGCGGAGCGATGCCACTGCAGCACATCGTTTTCGGTAATTGGGAGCGCATCTGCAAGGGCGATCAGATCCTTCTGCATGCGCCGGCTCATCAACGACTCAAGCGAGCGCGCGAGCTTTTGAACGCGCTCGGGCTCTCCCATGCCGGCGGGGCTCTTGCCAATTCGCAGGAGTGCGCCGGCGAGCTCGACAAGGGCGTTGGCCTCTACTGCGTCTGCGATGTCGAGGCCCCACGCAATGGCTGCGGTTTTGCGTGCAACGTCACGGCTGGATGCAGCGGTTGGAACAATGGTTTGTTCTTTGATGCCGAGTGCTCGGCACCAGGCGAAGGTGAGCTCCTTGATCGCGCTATCTTCGGCAGCGCTCTTGGGCGGCAATGGCTTATTGAGATGCTGGGCGAGTGCGTCGTGCGTTAACGCGAACAATGCACTGACAAGGCCCCCCGTGTCACCGCGAAGCGCGCGCTTCGCGTCTTCGTCAAGGGAGCCCATGGGAACGAGTGCTATCGCGATGTTCTCCCAACGATCGCGCATGGCGCGGTTTTTCCCGCCTGGAAGGCACCATGCAACCGAGAGCGCGAGCGCTTCAATTTCGCTATCGTTGCGCGCGCGCGCAACTTTCGCCAATCGCAAGGCCGTGGTGACGTTGACGTCTCCATCAACGAAAAAATCACACAACGCGATCTGAATGCGTGCGAGAACGCCATCGTTCGTGCCTTCCGTCGGCTCGGATGAAAGCCATTCGTCGATTGCCTCCCCATCGGCAGGTGCCATCTCAAGAAGGATGCGGGTGGCTTCTCGAATTTTTTGTGCGTCGTTCAACTTGTCGCGCGCTGTGGCAAGAGCAAGTCGTGCAGCAGCCATGCGCCCTGTGAGATCAGGTCGGCAAGTCGCAAGCAACAAAAGAGCGTCAAATGCGTCTTCGTACATCTGCTCCGCGATCGAGATTCGAACCCACCGCTCGAGAAGGGGTGGCGAGGCGAGTTTTTCGTGCGCTACAGCGGCAATAAGTTCGGCGGCGAGCGACGGAGTTTGGAGTTTATTTTCGTACAGATCGACAGCGGCCACAGCGGAGGCAATGCGCGTTTTTCGTGGAGCGGAGGGTAGGAGGGCCAACCGACTCAGTGCGCGAGCCGCTGTATCAAATGATTCACGCGCGATGGCAATTTCGCCAAGCAGAGCCAACGCGCCAATGTGGTCCGGCTCGAGCATGGTTACATTTTCGAGTTCGGCCAGCGCTTCAGCGAAGTCACCGAGCTTGCGATAGGCGCGCGCACGCTCCCAGTAGATGCGCGCAAGTTCGCTCGCGTCGTCGCTTACTTCGAGCCTACGGGCCGTGAGCGTAAGTAGGGCTTGGGGGTTCGTTCGTTCGCGCAGCGAGCGCAACAGTCGATCGAACACATGTGTGCGCGAAGCATCGCGGGCAAAGGCAGCGCCAAGGCAGGCCTCCACGAGGACGGGTTCCTCAAGTTGTTCGAACGCAACGGCGGCTCTTTCGAAATGGTCCGCGCTGCGTTTTGGGTCGTGACAAAGTTGCCCGAGCCGTACGCGCGCCCGAGTCATCCGGCGAACATCTGCGAGTTGTTCGGCGGCGAGAAGGAAACCCTCCCACGAGGCAATGTCGGTACTCTCGACCCGTACTACGCGTTCGAAGGCCTCCATGGCTCTCTGTGCATTGTCTATTGCGAGAAGGGACCAACCTGCCGCAGCAATGAAAGGGACCGCCTGTGCGGAGTCCATCGATTCGGTCATTGAGAGTAACCCTAGGGCACGCG
>JAHFDX010000574.1:2348-3158 GCA_023248785.1 Myxococcales bacterium | reverse complement strand
CTTCGGCTGCCATGCCGCTTCCAATGCGCCCACCGACAATGATGGCCGTCAGCGTCGGGCCAAGTTCACGCAAAAACGAAAGAACGATGACACGCGGGATGTACTCGAGCCCGCCAAAGCGCTTCAGGCCGTACGCAAACTGAACGCACATGACCATGCCGATAAACAACGAAGTCACCGCAACGATCGCAAGAGACCGAACACCGAGGGCTTCAATTTGATAAACCGTCGACGCAAACTCCAGCGGCCTGCGAAAGGTTGATCGCAAAGTCGCTTTGCTGAGGATGGCCACCTCTCCCAGTGCTTCGATGAAACGAACCACCTTCGGGGGCTCTGGCGGGGGCGGTTCCAGCGCAATTCCGCGTTGACTGATCGCTGCGTTCTCGCGTTCGGACGGCGTGTTGGTATTCACAGCGGCTCCGGGACCAAGTGCACAGCGCGAATCAGTCGCTCAAACTCGCGGCGCCCTGCTTCGGCTGCAGAGGGGGATGCCACATACACGAAGTCGTAAATGCATCCGTCCTTCTTAATGACAAACATGTCGTAGAGGCGGGGCACACCATCGAGCTTCGCCGTTAGTACGGAGTGAAGAGCTTCCCGACTATCGAACGGCTCAACCTCTTGCGCTTGGATCTGTCTTTCGGTTGTCCCGATCAACAGATGGTTCGTGAGCGCAACAAGCGGGGTGTCTTCGTCCTTTCCCCCACATCGGCCGTTCATGAGAATCGATGCGCCTTGGTTCTCATCGGAAAAAGCAAGACTCGCGCGTGGAAGATCGACGCGCCTATACGTTCCGGGCAATGCGGAAAG
>JAHFDX010000574.1:0-2338 GCA_023248785.1 Myxococcales bacterium | reverse complement strand
AAAGCACGAAATGCACGCGGCCGTCGTGAAACTCGCGCCCGTTGAAGGACGTGGTGGCACACGCTGCGACCAGGAGGAGCCCGGCTATTTTTACGCGGCAAGGCACTGGGCGCATCACGGTTCTTTGTTGATATCACGCAGCAGGCAGGCGAAAACCTCTACCTCGCGCTCGAAGGCCGTGGGCTCAAGGATCATTGGTTATGACCACACCAACCACTCGACTGTATAATACACTCACTCGTCGCATCGAACCACTCGTCCCCATTCAGCCGGGCAAAGTGAGCATGTACGTATGCGGTCCCACGGTGCAGGACGTGGCGCATGCAGGTCATGGACGCACGTACACCACGTTTGATGTCCTTCGCCGCTATCTGACCGTACGCGGATTCGCGGTGACCTACGTCCGCAACATCACCGACGTCGACGACAAGATCCTCGCCAAATCAAGAGAGGCCGGCGAGCCTCCGCTCGAGTACTCAAGGCGAATCGCAAAAATTCACGCTGAAGACTACGCGGCCCTTGGCCTCGCAATTCCAGAACACGAGCCGAGAGTTTCCGAGCACATTCCGGACATCCTAGAGATCATCGAACGACTCATCGAAAGGGGGCATGCGTACGTCGCTGAAACGCCGAAGGGCCAAGATGTTTACTTCGCCGTTCGCAGCTTCGCGCCGTATGGCAAGCTCTCCCACCGTGAGATCAACGATCTGTTATCAGGAGCGCGGATTGAGGTTGGCGAAACCAAACGCGATTCGCTCGACTTTGCACTTTGGAAGGCTTCGGGCAAAGACGGCTGGGGATGGCCCAGTCCGTGGGGCGTTGGACGACCTGGATGGCACGTCGAATGCTCGGCGATGAGCATGAAGCTCCTCGGAGAACACTTCGACATTCACGGCGGGGGAATGGATCTCATCTTTCCGCACCACGAAAATGAAATCGCCCAAAGCGAAGCTGCTCATACCCCACCGCTTGCAAACCTCTGGATGCATGGTGGTTTCTTGCAGGTTGACTCCGAGAAGATGAGCAAGAGCCTCGGCAACTTCGTCACCATTCGCGACGTGCTCGTGCGCAACGATCGGGAGAGCCTTCGCTACTTCTATCTCGGTTCCCATTATCGGGGCCCCCTCAACTTCGACGTGGAAAAAAGGGACGACGGACGCATCGTGTTTCCCGGCGTTGACGAAGCCGAACGTCGTATCGAATACCTCTACGCCGCACGCGACGCCGCCACCTTGGCCGCTGCAGATGCACCGGCCGCGATTGGCAAGGCTCTACCACAACAAGCCGCGATCGTTCGCGAAGCGAAAACGCGCGTTCTCGACGCGCTCGACCAAGACTTGAACACGTCGGTGGCGCTTGCCGTGCTCAACGAACTTGCCAAGGCCGCGAACGAGATCGCCATGGCGGTCCAGAAGCTTCGCAAAGACAAGGCGCAACAAGATGCCGCGCGCGCGCTTGCAGCAGCGGCGGTTCATGCATTTGCAGATGCGTGCGCACCGCTCGGGCTTCTTCACTCGGCGAGCGAAGATTTCTGGGCGCGCACGAAAGCTCAACGTCTGCGAACTCGTAACATCGACAGTGTTATTTTGGACCAAAAGGTGCTCGAACGCACACGGGCCCGGCAAGAGAAAAATTTCGCGCGCGCTGACGCAATCCGCGACGAGCTTGTTGCGCTCGGTGTTGAGCTCCTCGACACGCCAGAGACCACAACCTGGCGCCTCAACGTGGGCTGAGCTCGCAGTCCCCATGTCTCAACAACGCATCAGCTGGACTGGGGTGCGTCTTTCGCGCACACTGTCACTTCTTCTGGACACCTTAGAGCACCACGGAACACAGTGCGCGACTCAGGCGGAGGGTCTTGAATGACGACATGCGGAGCGGAATGGGGAATCGTTCGAAAGTTCTCGGCAACAGCACTGGGTCTGGTGCTTGCCGCGTGCGGCGGGCGCGCTGAGCTCGATCCAAACGCAAGCATCAAGGCCGAAGCGGCCAACCCTGCAACACCGGTCGACTCCACGATGCCCGCCTCTGCAGCACCTGAGCCCGATCCAGAATCGCTGAAAACAAAGCCCCTCTTTACGACACCCATCGTGCTCGACGCCGACAGCGATGCAAAGGGCCGAGCCACCATCCGCATCCCAAAAGGCGCGCTTGGTTTCAACGCTGTGGCCGCGTGGGATCGCGACGACTCGACCGGCATTCGCGCTGTGTCCTCTCCCCAAAATGTAACCGTACATAGTGATTTTACGCCCGTAAGCGGCAGCGGCCAGACTTCGATGTCGTACTTCGGCGTGATAGCAGCAGTGGCCGTTCCGCAAAACGACATGCCCGAGGCGAC
>JAHFDX010000047.1 GCA_023248785.1 Myxococcales bacterium | reverse complement strand
TTCCCGCTACGTTGCATCGGTCGCCCCTGAAAATATAGCATCTGTTGTTACGATATCGACACCACATCAAGGAACAGCCATTTCCGATATCGCTCTCGGCACCGTCGACGGACCTGCGCGTGAAGCCATGACCGCGCTCCTCAACATGTTCGGAACGGCCCTAACGGGTCGGTCAAAGGAAGATTCGAATGCAGCGATAGCCGGCCTGTCCGGCGCAGCATCCGCAAGCTTCACGCGGCGATACCCCGATAGTCCATTCGTCGACTACTACTCAATCGCTGGTCGCTCGAACATGCAGTCCGGCACGTTCGAATGCGCGACGTCGGCGGATGAGCCATTTATTTCAGATTGGAACTCGACGGTGGATTCCGTCGATCCCTTGTTGTCACCCACCGCCGCGATACTAAATAGTTCGCGTGCATCGGATCCCGCCAACGACGGGCTTGTTGCCGTATCGTCGGCGCGCTGGGGAACGTTTCTCGGCTGCATTCCCGCCGATCACCTTGATGAAATTTGTCAGATTGCAAACGACGCGCCGGGTGGATCGAATGGGTTCAACTGCCACCAATTTTATCGACGGCTTGCAGCGTGGCTGGTGTTGCGCGGATATTGAGCCGGTTGCGCTGCGTAAGGAGGTGTGCGTTTGAACGGAGAGCCTGAAAGAAAGGAGCTTGTGCTTGTCGTCGATGACAACGAACCAAATAGGCTCTTGGCCCAGCAAACGCTCGAAGATGAGGGTTACTCGGTTATCCTTGCCACCGGTGGTGCGGAAGGGGTCGCGGCATTTGAGCGTCACCCGCCCGACTGCGTTCTCCTTGACGTGCGAATGCCAGGCATTGACGGAATCGCAGCCTGCCAACAGATGCGTCGGATTCCCGGGGGACAAGAGGTGCCGATTGTGTTCCTTACCGCGCAGCGCGACGTCGATACGCTCGATCGTGCATTGCAGGTGGGAGCCGACGATTTTCTGACCAAACCTGTACGTCCCGCCGAACTCATTGTGCGAGTGCAAGCGGCACTCAAAGTGCGCCGGCTCGGCTCCGAGCTTCGCGGCCTAGTTGAATTACTCCGACATCAACGCGACGACCTGCTTCGTTTGCAACTTCAGAAGGAGAGGCTTTCAGCCTTCGTTGTGCACGACTTAAAGAACCCAGTGAACGTCATGGACCTGCATGCGCAACTTCTTTTGCGCGAGAAGAATTTGTCAGAATCAGGAAGGCAGGCGGCAGCGCAAATTCGATACGAGGCTCGACAAGTTAACCGAATGCTCCTCAACCTTCTTGATCTCAGCAAGGGTGACGAAGGAAAACTCACCCCGAAACGTACAGAGGTCGACCTTCAATCACACCTTGATGAGGTTTTCTCGGAGATTGAGCTGAGCGCAAGAGCTCGCAACGTAACTCTGAGATCGGAAGCGATGGGCATAACGGCGCGGGCCGATGTCGATCTGCTTCGGCGCATGCTCGTGAACTTGATCGAAAACGCCATTCGTCACTCACCAATGAACGGCGCAGTCCGGGTTGTTGCCACCGAGCAGAACGGCACCACGGAGATCCGCGTATCCGATGAGGGCCCAGGAATACCACGTGAGATGCGCGAGAAGGTCTTCGACCCATTCGTTCAAATTGAGTCCGGCGACCGCACGGTTACACGAGCCGGGCGCGGTCTTGGACTCGCCTTCTGCAAACTCGTTGCGCAGGCGCATGCCGGAACAATCTGGATTGAGGACGCGGCACCGGGCGCGATCTTTTGCGTCAAGTGGTGAGAATGGTCGACGCACCTTAGGGTGTGAGGCACTTATTGAGCGCGAGAAGGGCATCCACTGTGGTGAAGATGCCAATGACCTTTCCACGATCGACCACAACGGCGCAGCCGTAGCGATGCTCAGCCATCTCCTGTACAACTTCGCGCAGTGGCGTTTTTGGTTCGACAGTAAACACATCAGGGCTCGCTGCTTCGCGGACTGTGACTCGATCGAGATCGACATCGCTTAGCGTTTCCACGAAATAGAGGTCCCGCTCTGAAAGGACACCGCAGAGCTTTCCCCCCTCGAGCACGGGCAAGTGCCGAATCCGATTCCTGCGCATCATAGCGTGCGCGACCCGAAGCGGTTGTGTCGAACCAATCGAGTGAGGCATCGAAGTAAAGTATCCCTCGATCGTTGAGGCGGATTTACGCGCATCCGAAGAGACAGAGGTTGACAAGGGAGACATTGCGTTCGAGCTCCTTCCACACCGGCGGTGCAATGAGGTTCATATCGCAAGTGTCATGCCGAACATTCTACGTGGCCATTCGTCACGCGAATCCAGTGCGGAGCGCAAAGACGGCACGCGCCGCAGATCTCGCGCGTATGTTTTGACGAAAGAGAAACGTGCACTACTTCATGGCACACAATGTGAATTGATGGATCGCCATGAAGAGAATTCTCGTGGCAGTCGATGCCTCTCCACGTGGCTCGCTGGTACTCAATGCGAGCGTAACGATGGCGAAATTGACGAGCGCAAAACTCGTGCTGTTACGCGCAGTGGGGCTTCCACCGGAGCTTCCTAGGGATTTTTGGGGACGCCCCGAATCCGACCTCATTGGCATGCTCTTGAGCGATGCGAAGGACGACCTGGCAAAGCTTGCGCAGCCACTCGCTTCGGAGATAGTAGAGGCCACGCTTACCACCGTCGGAACCCCATGGGACGTTATCTGCCGCGAAGCAAAGGAGCGCGAGGTCGACCTCGTTGTCATTGGATCGCACGGGTATTCCGGACTCGATCGTTTGCTCGGAACCACCGCAGCCAAGGTGGTGAACCACTGCGACCGAAACGTCTTGGTGATCCGAATGCAACTAGACGGCGTCCGCTGAGATCGTCAGCAAGCCCCCGGCCAAAACGACGCACCTCTTGCGCTGAATGCAGAATTTGCGCGGCCTGGCCGGCAGGACTCCGTTATACCGGCATCATTAGCCCTCGCGCATCTCCACGTTTGTTTCGCTACCGCACGGCCTTCACTTTTGGCACAAACACGCGAAGCGGCTCCTTAACCTGCCCCGTGTGGAAGTAACGCATGCGCTCGAGTAACTCTTCGGTCAACTCGTGCCCGCGCGCAACCAGCAGAGCACCACCTTGCAGTGTCACGTCCTCCGCAAAGACCATCCCGAGCGTCAGCGCTTTGAGTTTCAGTTCACGGATTGCAGTGCCCACTGCAGCACTGCGAAGTTCGGCCACCGCGTGGAGGACTTCTGGGTCGTACTGATCGGCGCGCCCTCGCATGATGTCGAGCGACACCGCGGATGAGTGACCGCGCGCTTCGAGCGAGTCGAAATCTGTGGCCACTCGAAGAAGTTGGCTCGCACGCGACAGTGCATCACTTCGATCCGCCTCGCGAAAGGGCCGCCATCGCCGCGTCAAGATGGCACGCACGGGTTCGAGTCGCGGAATATTGCCAAGGAGGCGCTCTGTCGCTGCCGGAACCCGATCGGCGTTCACCTGTTCTTCCGGCGAGAGCGCGAGGCCGAAATAAATTCGCTCCACTGTTTCCGGCGACAACATCACCGTTCCGATATCCGCCATCATGGCAGCCACCTCGACGGGCCAGCGTTCGCGTAGTTGGAGTTTTTCGGCGAGCTCACTGACATGACGTTTGATTCGCATCGCACGACCAAACGCCGCCGGGTGAACGATGGCAAGAACATCTGCAAGAGTTTGTACGCTTCCGCGAAGAGTCTGTTCCAAAAGCACTCGTTCGGCAGTGACCAATCGATATTGCTCCACGGCGGAGGCGACCGCAGCAAGCAAGGCATCCGGCGAACATGGCTTTGTGAGAAATCGAAAGAGGCGCCCCTCATTCACCGCAGCCATAGCCGCCTCGACATCGGCATATCCTGTAAGAAGCATCTGTACCGTATCCGGTGCGACGCTCCGAGCGTGCGAGAGTAACGACACACCATCCATGTTCGGCATGCGCATGTCCGAAATAAGAACAGCGATAGGTTCACGCCGCAGAATCGCGAGCCCCTCACTAGCGCTCGTTGCTGTCACCACCGAGTAGCGCCTGCGCAGATGGATCGCAAGCCCCTCCAGGACACGTGGCTCATCGTCAACGCAGAGAACTCTCTCGACGGCTAGTCCTTGCATTTCTCCTCATGTCGCAGCCACTTGGGGCAACACTCCTCTCTCGCAATTGCACGCCACCTGGAGAGCTCGGGCATCAAATCGAGCTTCTCGAGCAATGTGCGGTCGAGCTTGCCCCACGGATCTGCTTCGCGTTCACGCGGGTCGCTTCGCATGATGTCGACGAGCGCGTCGGCGACGTGAATGGCACAGATCAAATCGAAACGAGCATGCGACACAAACCTCGGATTGTGATGGTAGGCGACAGCCTCCACGATGGGAAACGGCAGACCCCATACCCCTAAGAGGTATGCCCCCGTTTCCGCATGGGTAACTCCGCAAACCTCTTTTTCAGTTTGGTAAATGGGACGGCCAGTCTTCTTCGAAAGCGCGAGCGCCTCCGCAAATTCGTTGGGTGCCACAAGCGCAAGGACGATTTGTCCAACATCATGAACCAACGCTGCGGTGAAGGCGACTTCCGCTGACTCCTGACCAACGAGAAGACGGCGTGCAACCTTCGCGGTAATCAGGCTGGTCTCTTGAAGCGCATCGAGCGAAAAGCCGCGCACGCGCGCTCCCTCTTCCATCGCACTAAAGATGTGCGCCGACAGCGCAAGTCCCTTGAAAACGTCCATGCCCAAATACGCCACAGCTTGCTGCACAGAAGTGATCCGCTGGGCGAGGCCAAAGTACGCGGAGTTAACCATCTGCAGCACTTTTGCCGACATCGCCGGGTCGCGCTCAACGATCTGCGAGACATCTCGCACGCTCACGCGCGACGACACGGCGACGCGTATGAGTTCCCAATATGTTTCGGGAACCGATGGCAACTTACTAAGACCGCCGACCGCCTTTTGGATTCGCTCGTTGGCAAGAAGCGTACGAAGTTCGCAGGCGCGCTCAATCACCGTACGAAGTGCATCGGCGTCGCACGGCTTATTGAGAAACTGATGGGCAACGGGCAACGCACGGGCGATCGCGTCTTCCTCTGCGTGTCCTGAAAGGATAATGCGCGCCACGCTTGGGTGTTTTTCCTTTGTTTTCTGAAGCAGCGTTGCCCCATCCATTCCGGGCATTCGCATGTCCGTGATAATCACATCGACAGGAGCCATATCGAGCGCCGCAAGCGCATCTTGCGCACTATTGGCGAAGATCATGTGCCACGCACCGCGTTGCTTGTGGAGCAGGTTCCTAAGGCCTGCGAGTACGTTCGGCTCATCGTCAACAAATACGATCCGTTTCACGAGATCACCGTCTCGCCCTCGCCACCGGTCGGATCTATGGGAAGGCGGATTCGGAAGGTAGTGCCGTGGCCAGATGCGGTTTCAAATTCGATGGCCCCGTGATGCGTCTTTGCAATGATCGACCGGGCCAACGCAAGTCCTTGACCGCTGCCTTTTCCCACTCCCTTCGTCGTGAAGAAGGGCTCAAAAATCCGATCCTGAATCGCACGAGGAATGCCCGCCCCCGTATCGCTCACGCTAACAACCACGTGGTCTCCCTCGTGACGCGTACGAACACAGATGAGTCCCTTCGTGCCCGAGTCTTGGACAACATCCCCGATTGCATGCGCAGCGTTCACGATGACGTTCAAGAACGCTTGATTGAGCTCGCCAGCAAAGCACGTCACTCGAGGAAGCGACCCAAAGTCGGTCTGCACTTCTGCAACATAGCGGTACTCGTTGCGTGCGATCACGAGTGTGCTCTCAATCGCATGATTGAGATCAATCGCGCTCATCGTTTTTTGATCGGGATGCGCGAACGCCTTCATTGACCGCACAATGGTTGCAATGCGATTTAGTCCGTCGAGCGATCGATCAACAGCAGCCGGCACGTTCGCGAGCAAGTACTCGACGTCGAGGTCGCGTGCCGTAGTCCTCACCTCTTCGATACGTCCGTCGGACGTTGGATCGCTCACCGAATCGATCACACTTTGGTATTTGCGGATGAGATTTTCGAAGTCGGATACCGCAGAGCGCAAAAAGTGAACGCTGTCGCTTACAAATTGAACTGGCGTGTTAATTTCATGCGCTATCCCGGCGGCAAGGCGACCTACGGCTTCGAATCGCTGTGGCGTTTGAAGTTCCGAAGAAGGCTTCGCGTGCTCCCGCAAGTCGGCGGCAATGCACACAACACGCGTCCTTCCGTCAAGCTGGGCACGATGCACCGATACCGTCAGCTGCACAGGCACACGGGCTCCAGACTTCGTAATGCAAATTCGCTCGAGCCGCTCCACGTCGTCGGCAGGGGCTCGCCCTTCCAAAAAAAGCGACGATGCGTTCGAGCCACAGAGTTCGTCCGCCGATGACTCGAACAGCTCGCAGGCAGCGGCGTTGACCATCGAAATGCATTTTTGCCCGTCGTAGATGTCGTAGATAAGGAGCGCGTCGTGCAGTGCATTGCCGACTGCAAGCACGAGCGAATCGGACCCCTCCGTCACCGGGCCCTTGCGACGAAACGTTCCAGATCGACCTTCGGCAACGGTTTCGTCGGCGGGTCTCTTCTGTTTCGCCCCCATCAACATGGCCTTTCGGATCTGACTGCAGCCTCGTGACTCAGCCGTTGCGCGAGCAACTTGCGAGCCACAAACCGCGCCACGGATCGAGCGGCCCGCGGGATGTGAATCTACCCGATTGGCACGCACCGTTTGTGCCACCCGAAGTTACGCACGTCCGCCCAAAAAACAGCCAGATTTTATGGATTTCTGAAGACAATCGGACGGGTCTGCAAAGCCTCTGGGTAACAAATGACTGAGGCCTACCCATTACGGTGTAAAGCAGACTTCGTAGCGGCCGATGTAGTCGGTGAACTTGCCCTTGAATGTGCCCCCGGTGGTCGGCCTGTAATCGACGCCGTTCACGGTGATATAGAACTCAGCCGTCGCTTCGACATATTGACCGTCCGGGGAAAGCGCGAGTGGAAACGTCGGGCAGTCGCTCTTGGTGATGACGCTTGAACCGTTGCGAACAGCAAGCAGATCGATGTCGCGGAGTGAAAAGGCGTACCTCGCGTTGTTTCCTCTGCGCGTATCGAAATCAACGTATCGCGTTTGAAACGGACCATACCCAGCAGGGCGGTGGTGCACTTGCACGTCGATCTGTTGCCAAAGCTTCGAATTGTCAAAATCCGTCGTGCCGGCTTTCCACACCTCAAAATACACGTTCGTGATTGCAGCTCGCTCCCTTGCCCACGTATCGAACCGAAACCATTGCTGCAGAGGGACTAAGTCCGAATCGCATGGTTCGCCGTTCGCGCAGGTGGACCGCGAAATGACACTTGCACCGTTGCCCACCCACTCGGGTTCGTTGGTAGGTGACGCAATCACGAAGTGGTAATTTTTTCCGAAGTTGGAGTCCCACGACTGGCAACCGAACCGGTTCGTCGTTTCAAACCACACCTCGAGATCTCCCACGTGCGTGAGCGCAATCTCGCGCGAAGCTTTACCGTTCGAGGGCGAATAGCCTGCTGCTTCAATGCTCCCTACCGCTCCACCATTGATCCGATAGTGCGCCGTGGTTGACCATTCGCTGTTGGCGCTCGCTCGACATGTGCCGGCCCTCGACGGGTCAAACTTGAGAACCGCTTTGTCGCCGCGAACCAGACTGCCACTTGGCGCTTGCGTCCAATTGCTGCGAAACTCGATGGTGACCGGAGTGCTTTCGGCCGAAGGCGCCGATAAGCTGCGGTCCTCCGTAGCCACGGAACATCCCGCCACCAGCACAAGCGCCGCGCCAAGAAGCGTCCTCACCATAGCGCGGGGTGCTACCGCAAATACGGGTGGGGTCAAATCGCAAAATGCTACTTAGCGTACGATCCCGTTTTCAGCGCCGAGACGGATTCTGGCGAAGTTAGTGCTACAGCGATCGCTCTTGCCAATTCATGGCAGGTTGGTTCCACCTGCTAAGGGTTTCGTTGACGAAATCGCGGACTTTGCTTCCGAAGATGGTGTAGATGTTTCGCATCCCAGGATCCTCGCAGTTGGGGATCTGTTCCGGTCGATTGCGCTCCAATCGATCATCTCGGCCACTGCCACCTGACAAAACTCCATAAACTACGAGGCGCGACCGCTTGAGCGCCGGGTCATATTCACCTGTGAGAAGAGGTCCACCTGAGTCTCCGTGGCATGCATGTCCGTTTTCCCCCACCGTCCACGCTTCGTAATAATTCTTCGCATCCTGTTCAGCGTGTTTGGCTCCCGAAGGCGAGTAGAGGAGACCGAGCCTCAAAAGGCTCACTGTTGCAGCAGTGCGAATCCCGCTCGCCGCCTTCGATGTGCCACCATAGTTGAGCATCATGTTCGCGTTGGAGCCATACCCGACGGCCGCAAACCGTGGCTTGGACCCAGACGCAAGGAGCCAAATATTGCGGCTCTCGCTCGGAAGCAGATCGTCACGTGACCGTTCAGGCAAAAGAAACGTCATCCGCGGGTGACCACCAAATTGCCGCAGTTCCGCTGGCAGTACTCCCGTCACGGGCGACTTCAAACGCAGTAGAGCCACATCCGCACCCAACTGAACGTATCCCCGCGATTCGGGAACCGCGCTCTCTACGGCGACGTCGATCGCCTCGAATGTTGTTTCAGGGCTAGGAAATACTCCAGCCCATGTTCCGAGGCTAAACGCAAGATCGGACGCCTTCGTAACAGGGCCGTACATACTCCCGCGATTGGGCGTCGTTCCAACGATGCGGGCTCGCACGCAGTGCTCTGCGGTAATCACCACACTTGGAGTGATGAGCGTCGCCGTGCAACCCGAAACGGCGCCGCGCGAGATCGCGCCGACGGCATCAGACTTGGTATGGTCCCTCGTTTCGCGGCCGGTCACTTGCGGTCGCGCCGGCTCATCCGCTACCCGCGGCACTCCGACGGCAATCGCGGCAAGGGCCGACATCAACGCCGCTATGACACGCATCGAATAGGGTCGCATTTCTCTACTCAACAAGTTCCTCCTCCAGGTCCCCCCATATATAATGAAGTTATACGGCCGTGGACGTTGGCACTTTAAGGCGTGCTCGGCCTTCCGTCTGATGACGCCAAGCGCAAGCGTCTGGCCGCACTGCCCGAAGTCGCGATATTGTTGTCTTAATGCAGGATCTAAAGCCCAGGGTCGAGATCGCATCCACCACGGTTCTGGTCGTCGACGCCGACTCAACTGCGCGCCAAGAATATGCCGAACATCTTCGCTCGCTAGGTTGCATTGTGCGATCCGCATCGAGCGAGCTCGAGGCCTATGAAAAGTTGAGGTCCGTTTCGGTCGACGTCATCGTGACCGATCTTGGACTCGCCGGAGCGAGCAGCCGCGAATTTCTGAGAACGGTTCGTGAGCACGATCTCGACGTTCCGGTCGTCGTGACGACCGGTTCGCCCGAACTTCAGCAAGCTGTCGACGCTGTTGAGTATGGTGCTTTCAGTTACCTCACCAAGCCTGTGACCGCCGACGCGCTTCGCAACGTGGTTCGCCGCGCAGTGCACATGCGGCAGCTTGCCAAGCTCAAACGTGAGGCGCTCGAACTCGTGGGCGCCGAACACATGGGGCTGGGCGACAGAGCCGCACTCGAGAACCGTTTTGAGAGCGCGCTGTCGCAGATCTGGATCGCCTACCAACCTATCGTTCGAGAGCCGGGACACGCCGTCTTCGGTTACGAAGCGCTCGTGCGATCGAACGATCCCATGATGGCAACACCCGCAAGCCTGTTCGATGCCGCACGTCGTCTCGAACGGGTCGACGAACTTGGCCGCACGATCCGCGAATGCGTTTCTGCACAAATCCCAAAGGCGCCCGCGAAGGCGACCCTCTTCATCAACGTCGTTGCGTCCGATCTCAATGATCCCGAACTCCTTTCACCGACAACCCCGCTTGCCAAGTATGCAGACCGTGTCGTTCTAGAAATTACGGAGCGCGCGTCGCTCGATAATGTAAAGGGACTGAGTAGCCGAGTCACACGGCTTCGCGATCTTGGGTACAAACTGGCCATCGACGATCTCGGAGCCGGTTACGCCGGCCTCACATCCTTGACTCGCCTCGAGCCCGACTTTGTGAAACTCGATCGGAGCCTCGTACACGGCGTCAGCGCATCCGAACGAAAGCAGAGCGTCATTCGCGCCATGATCCAGCTTTGCAGTCGCGAGTTCGGTATTCGTGTGATTGCGGAGGGCGTGGAACTCGAAACCGATCGCGACGTCCTCGCGCTTGAGGGTTGCGACCTTATGCAGGGATATTTGTTCGCGCGGCCGAAAAACGAATTTGCTACGCCGCCATGGTGAGCCATGACGAGCCGCATCGAAAAGCTTGTTTTCGTATATGCCGCCGACAGTGGGCTGTTCAATGCGTTGACGGATTACGCGCACAAGATCCTCTCACCAAAAACCTATGAGTGCAGTCTTTGCGCGCTCACGTATGGTCCGCTCGGCATGAATCGCGCGTGGGCGAACTTCGTTCGCGATCTTGGCACCGCCGTTGAGTTCCTCCATCGTGACGAGCTTGTCCAAAAGTACGGTGCGTTCGAAACGGAACTTCCAGCGGTGTTTAGACTCGATGGAAACGCACTTCGCCCGTGGATTTCGGCGCCCGAGATTCGTTCGTGCACCACCCTTGACGAGCTGATGATCCTGGTGCGTAAGCACATCGCTTCTTAGCCCGCGATTGTGAGGAAAAACACACATCGTCCTCATACGTAGCAGCGATTGTTACGGTTCAGCTTCAGTCGGACGTTCGAGCTCCGTTCCGGGGGAAGCAACCGGTGTGAGCCCTTTGGCCGCGGATGAGGAACCAATGCGAAGCCTATTACTACCCGCACTTGGATTGGGAACGTTCACCCTACTCGCATTCGCCTGTAGCTCAGCGCCGGATGAGGAAGAGAGCGTTGCCTCCGAGGAGAGCAGCCTCACGGTCGCTGAGTGTCAAGAGTACGTGAAGATTGCGTACAAGGCCTGCTCGGCGACAGCAGCATCCTTGGCGGAAAAGAAAGATCGCGATGCGGCGCAGTCGAAGTGCGGTAGTGAAGCTCGGGCGTCCTGGGCCAAGTGCGACGCGCTCAAGTCGTCGACCTCGGCCAGTAGCGCCAAGTCGTCGACCTCGGCCAGTAGCGCCAAGTCGGCAACACCGCCTTCGGCGAGCCAGAAGCAGGAGCCCTCAAAGCCTTCAACTTCTGCGTCCTCGTCGACACGGCCCGCCCCATCGGGCAGTGCATCAGGTGCTTCTTCTTCGACCCCATCGACAAAGCCTACAGCGTCATCCTCATCCGGCTCATCGGGTGAGGAAGAAGAGAAGGGATCGGAAACCGCCAAGCGTCCCCAGACGCCTTCGTCTACAGCATCGGGCACGCAACACCAGCCACATAAGCCTCCGCCACCTAAGCCTCCTAGGTCGCCTTCGTCTTCTTCAGGATCGGGAACGCAAAACCAGCCAGCTAAGCCTCCTGCGCCGCAACCCGACGCTGGCACCGACGCAGACGCTGGGCACAAGTAGTTTCAACCACAAGCCGCTATTTCTCGGGCGCACCTTACTCTCCGATTTTCACATCGCGCATACGCGCCAACGGGGCCTTTTTCACCTTCGTCCGGGTGCGCTGGCTGCCTGAACGATCGACATCACAGTTGTCAGCACGCGCAGGCTTCACGGCGCGACCGGTAAGCAAGTTCGTGTCAATTCCGCACTTGCGGCAGAGCACGGCCCCCTCCCTTGCGCTCACGACGCGATAGGCCCCGGCTGTGCGAATCGCAACGACGAGCATTCGAGGTCCATCATCTGATTCCGGGTCACCGTCTTCATCGAATTTCGTGCGGCTCGCCTCGTCCGGTTCGAGCACGAGCGCCACGTCGTCGCGACCATCACCATTGAGATCGCCCTTCGCAGACTCGCGAATTGCATAACCCGCTGGCACAAGGACTTCCGGTGTTCGCGCCACCTTGCCCTTGAGCGTTAGCTCCGCCCAGGCAAGCGTAGAGTGTAAGGTCATTGCGGAGATCAGAGACAGCGAACCAAATTGGCGGACCGTAGTTACGAAACGCTCTTATTCGTCATTGTCTTCCGCGCAAAGCGAGGCCCCATGAAAAGCCGGGACCGGGAGGATGCGTTACTTTGGTTGCGCGGAGGAAGCGTGGGTTGATGGTCCAAATGCGCGATCGATGAGCCTCATCGGCCGGTTCGCCGTAGCGTCGGCCCTCACGTGGGCTCCTACCTTTCGCATCCATTCCATTTCGCCTTCGTCGAGCGGCCCTCGATCGAGCGCCGCCATCGCTTCCGCGAGTTCCTCTCCGTTCTTGGGACCTGCCATCACCGCATTCACATGCGGATTGCTCAACGCAAATCGATAGCAGTCACTTGCGCGTGGAGTCGCGGCTCCTTCTGGCATCAAATTCGGCTTGAGTAGCGATCCCCACCTCGTCGCCGTGA
>JAHFDX010000573.1 GCA_023248785.1 Myxococcales bacterium | reverse complement strand
GCGCGTTAGCGAGGGAAGACTTCGCGGAACGCCTTCGAGAAGTCCGCGGCCCTTTTTCTCCTTCGCCTTGTTCTTCTCCCAGTTGACCAGAACCTCGTCGGCAGAATTGGCGGTCGCATCGCCAAAAACGTGGGGATGCCGCACAACGAGTTTGTCCACAATCGCGGACACGACGTCGTCTATAGCGAAGGCACGTTCGTTGCGAGCGAGCTCGGCTTGGAAGACCACTTGAAGCAACAGATCCCCAAGCTCTTCGCGAACCGCATCGGGACGCCCTGAATCGATGGCGTCGATGACCTCGCACGCCTCCTCGAGCACGTATTTGCGCAGGGTGGCGGGCGTTTGTTCGCGATCCCATGGGCAGCCGTCTGGCGCGAGGAGACGTCGCATCACTCCGACAAGGCGCGTGAGTGAGGCACCGTCTTGCTTCTCGAGCTCGGGGACTGGCCGAGGGGCTTTTTCGTCAAACCACGGGAGCATTTAGACGGACGGTACCATACCAAGAACAAGAGTGGCGCTCGGGCGCTCGCTCGTGAAAACATGCCTTTCATGTCCGAAGCGAGGCGCTGGTGGTTCCTTCTTGGGACCGCGCTCACCATAGTGCTCGTGTACGCGCTCCGCGGCATTTTGCTTTCGCTCGTCTTTGCGTTCCTACTTGCCTACGCGCTGGACCCTTTCGTCGACGTGCTGGCAAAGCGAAGGGTTCCGCGTCCACTAGGATCCGCGTTCGTCATGCTGGCGCTGCTGACGACCACCTCGCTCCTGGTGGCATACGCGGTTCCGATGTTTGTCGACGAATTGCGCGAGGTTACGCGCGATTTGCCAACGAAGCTTGGTGACCTACAGAAGCGAGCAGAACCGTGGCTCCTTCAGTATGCGAAGTGGCGCCCTCCGCACTCGGTATCGGAGTGGACGAAAACCCTCAACGACCGTTTGCAAGGGCAATCCACGAGCCTTTTGTCGACCGTTAGTTCAGCGGTTTTCGGAACGCTCGGGTACGTCGCCGGAGCGCTCTCGCTTCTCATCGTTCCGGTTTTTGCGCTTTACCTCCTCGTCGACCTCCACGCGATCCTAAGGCGAGCACGCAGCCTTATCCCGACCCGTTGGCAAGACGGCATTGTGGGGCTCTTCAATGAAATCCACACAACGTTGGGGAGCTACGTGCGCGGGCAAATCACCGCGAATTTCGTGCTCGCAGCTTTGTACGCCGTAGGCTTACAAATCGTCGATATCAGGCTCGCGGCCCCCATTGGCATTCTCACGGGCATGCTCGCGTTCGTCCCATACGTTGGATTTTCACTTGGCTTGTTCCTTGCGCTCGCGATGGCAATCCTCGATTGGCACGGTCCAGGTCGCGTGTTTGGTGTGCTCGGCGTCATGCTTGGCGTGCAGCTTCTCGACGGTCTGGTGATCACGCCGCGCATTGTCGGACGAAGCGTCGGATTGTCGCCCCTCGAGGTCCTACTTGCGCTAGCAGCCGGAGGCACCCTCTTCGGATTTGTCGGTGTTCTCTTTGCGGTCCCCCTTGGGGCGATCACGAAAATCGTGATTCGGCGCACCGTGCAGGCCTACCAGGCATCAGAATTTTACAATCGTGCGCGCGCTCTTTCGACCACGCCGCCCCCCCAAACGCCACCCAACCCGCCCGGAGCTTTGCCATGAGTGTTGTCCTTACCGAACGCATAAATAGATCACTTGTTATTACAATAAATCGCCCCGAGGCACGCAACGCTCTTACAATGGACGTCCTGTCTGCAATAACAGACGCGCTTGCCAAGGCCGCGAACGAACCCCATGTACGCTGCATCGTCCTGACGGGCGCAGGAGGCCACTTCTGCTCGGGCGCCGATCTTCGCGCACAGATTATGTCTGACCCTGAGGTGTTGAACAAACTCGACACGTACATGACCACGTATCATGGCGTGATTCGCGCCATTGTGAAGAGCCCCAAAGTGATCATTGCCGCGATGGATGGATGCGCGGTCGGGTTCGGCGCCGACCTTGCGCTTGCGTGCGATCTGCGAGTTGCAGGCGAGGCCGCATACGTCCAAGAGAAGTTTGTGCAGCTTGGGCTCATGCCCGACGGCGGCGGATCCTTTTGGCTTCCGCGACTCGTCGGAACCGCGCGCGCATTGCGGATGATTCTCCTCGCCGAGAAGGTCACCGCACGCGAGCTCCTTGAACTTGACGTAGTGCACAGCGTGGTCCCTTCAGGCGACCTCATGAAGGACAGCATGATCCTCGCCGCCCACATTGAAGCGGGGCCCCCGCTCGCATTCGCTGCCATCAGGCGAAGCATCTACGCAAGCTGGGGCGACATCGACGCGGCCCTTGACCGCGAGCGCACCGAGCAGATCAAGTTGCTCAAGAGCGCCGATGTGATGGAAGGCGTCATGGCATGGGCGCAAAAGCGCTCGCCCGTTTTTAACGGCGAGTAATCGCCTTTTTCGCTGCGCTGGCTTCTGTGCTACGCGCACGGCGTTTGGATTTGCGCGTGGCGCCGTGCGCAGCACAAAGCCCGCAGCGGGAAATCGCTAGAAACCGAGCGCCGAGCGAATTTGGGCTTCTTCGTCGACCTGACCAAGCCCACCGATGATGTTGCCGGGTTTGACAATAAGAGCAATGCGCGCGCCAGCGTAACGCGTTCGTAGAGCAACGAAACCCTTGAAACTGTTGCGTCCGAGCGGCTCGTACCCGAGGAAAAACCGATCCCCGAGATTGAATCGTTTTCGAAGCGCCTCCGCGGTCTCCGGCGAACCATTTTTTCCATCAGGATCGTCGGTCGATACCAAGACGACATCGACGCCTTCGGCCTTGAGTTGATCGAAGAGCGCGCCCGATTTCGACCACACCGTCATGTGCGACATGCAGATCCCGCAGGTCTCTGTGACGCCGAGGATGTAAACCGGTTTTGCGCAGTTGGCTTCGATCGAATAGCTGGAGCCATCTGCCAACGGGATGCTGCCCGGCATGGCGACCTTACCGACGTAGGGCCCAACCGCATCCGTCGCCGGACACGTTACGCCTGGAGGAACGGGGGTTTCGCATATGCCCTGCGCGGAGCACACCTGTTTTGCACCGCAACTACTGCAACTCGCAGCAACATTGTTTGATGGTGCTGCAGCTCCACCACTTGTTACTTGCGACTTTTGGTCGCTTGGTGGGTT
>JAHFDX010000572.1 GCA_023248785.1 Myxococcales bacterium | reverse complement strand
CATAGGCCGGCTTTCTTAGTCCATGAGCTTGATGGAAGCGAGGTCGTGCCCTTTGCGCTTGCCGGTTGAAATCCGATTCCCGGATCGTGTGAGAAATACCCGACTCATGACACCTATACGGACCTCACTCTACACAGGCGAAGTGAACAGAAACCTGACCACGCCAACATTACTTGGTTTTCAGATGCTTGGGTTGTGCTGTAGTGTCGACGTAGGCCGAGGTTACGCAGGACAACGCGGCTTTGAATCAGTTCGCCGACCTACCGTCCAACCGACTGGAAGAGTCGAAAGCGAGTCAGTTAGTCGGCTCGCAGTACCCGGGGTTGGCAAAAGCGCGAGGGAAACAATCATGAATTGGTCGAAACTTGTAGTGAGCGGAGCACTCATGGCTGGCCTCGTATCGACGAGCGCTTTCGCCGCGGAGGGGGCAGAGGGGACCGGCTCGAGTCCACCTTCGAAGGGCACAACCCATAGACCTGCGAGTGCAGGTGGGGACCAGAATCATCACGCTTCGAAGAAAAACAGCGCGAACATTAAACTGCTCAACACGAAGGCCAAGCCAGTCGCGAAATGCGAACGGGGTATAGGCAAGGTTGCCAAGGCGGCGGCGAAGGGTGTCGAAATCGCGACCAAGCTTTGCTCCGGGGTCAAAGACTCGAAGGAAAATTCCAGCACGCTTTCGAAGATTGTCTCGGGTGGCTGCAAACTCCTCAAGGCGGGCAAAGAGAAGGCGCATAAATTCAACCAAGATCTGAAGACAGCCGAGGAAAAAAATCCCGAACTCACGGCGCTCGTGAAGAAGGGAATTGGCCCGCAGAAGATCGTGTTCGGAAAGAACATGCACGGGGTCGTCGTGACCCCTGGCGACCGACTATTTTACTCGGCTATTCCCATGGAGAGCGATTTGTTGGTGGCGACCATCAAGCAGGCGTTTCCGGGAACTGGGAAGGTTGACATTGAGATTTGCGCGTTCGACAAGCCAAAAGAAAAGGCCGACTGCACGTGCAAGCGCGCCTCGTTGTCGAACAAGGGGTCGAATAAGGGGTCGAATAAGGGGTCGAAGTCGACATCGGGGAAGAACACGCATGGTAAGACCGCTGCGAAGGCTCTCACGTACCGCATCAAACTCGAGGGCGTGAAGGGTAAGTACGTTCACGTATTTCTTGATGGCAAAGGGCTCACGGGGACGTTCCCCTACTCCATCGTGTTCCGCGGCAACAGCCATGGAAAGCCACTCCCGAATGACCCCATCAAAGAACCGTCGACTTCGTCGCCCACCGAGCCCACCGATCAGCCGAGCGCGAGCGCCGGCGAAAGCCTAAGCGACACCGCTGCAAATGCCGAGGCTTCGACAACCACGGAAACGACAACCGAAGAGCACGTCGATGCGACGACGGAAGTCGCCGCCACCCCGCCTGACACCGCAGGAGGCGAAGGCACGAGCGCCACTCCACCGACGACAACCGAGCAACCTAGCGAGTAACGCCGCAGCAACGTTTTGCCAATCACGAGACACACGCCACCATGTGTGTCTCGTGGGCATTTTGTCCCCCTGGGTGCGACTTGACCGCGCAAATGCGCGCAACATATTGGGTTTTTGCGCTGAATGTTTGGGACGATCGACCGTCCCTCCTTTTAAGTGGAGAGACACGAACTTCGTGTCTGAGCGAGAGCCTGGAGCACGCTCGAGGGAATGCCGGGGAGGACTAATAAGATGATCGGGAAGTTAAATCGCCTATTCGCACTCGCAGCTTTGGCCGTCTTCGGAGTTAGCGTCGTGACCGACGCAGGCGCGGCAGGGCCCGGTGGGCGTATGCCCGTTCGCCCCACGCAAGGCAACCAACAGCCTGCCGGCGGCGACGGGCCGGGTAACCGCGGCGGACCGAAAGGTAGACCTGGCCAACATCGTCGACCGGCACGCCCCATGCGACCGCCACCACCTCCTCCAGGTGCAAGATACGTCGCCAACAATTTCGGCTTGATCGCTGAAGCGGGAGATTCACCTGAGGCGAAGGGCGCACTCGACGACAATTGCCTCGCACTCCCGCTACTGCACGAAGCGCGACGCGCTGGTCACAGGCCGATGCCACGGCATGGCGGACCGAAGGGCGGGCCGAGGGGTGGAGCACCGCCCCGCGGCGGCCAGCACGCAGCGAAAGCTCCCGAAGGAGCTCCTGCGAGTGGCGATGCAGCCAACAAGACCGATGCTCCAATAAGAGAATCGAAGCCCAAGCTCTGCGACAAGGATCACATCAAACGAGCCATGGACGCGTACAAGGCGCTCGTTGCTTCGGACGCGAAGCTCACGAAGCGAGCAGTCGGCCTTGCGTTTGCCCGACGCGCCTGCCAAGCGGTGGTTGCAAAATCCGGCGATGGCAAGGGCGACGTTGTCGAGCCGCCGCCCGACAAAGCGGAACCGTCAGACAAGGGCGCAAAGGCTCCTCCTCCGCGGAATATGCGAGGACCAAGAGGGCGCGTAAAGCACCCCCATCAGCTCGTTCGCGCGTGTGAGTTCACAAGCAAGGAGTGGCGACGGCTATCGATGTACGAGAAGTCCGTGAAGGATCTTGTCGCGAAGTTGCCGGTCAAGGGAAGCACGACGGCGAGCGCTGACGCCGTGGCCGAAGCTGAGACCACCGTCCACGCCGAAGCAAAACAAGAAGAGAAGGTCATTGAGACCGCTGAAAAGAAGCCAGCCGACGCACCGACTGAAGCGACGGCGCCGACCGAAACCGCGCCGGCCGAGAGCGGCGGCGAAACCGCACCGGCCGAAACCGCGCCGGCCGAGAGCGGCGGCGAAACCGCACCGGCCGAAACCGCGCCGGCCGAGAGTGACGGCGAAACATCAAGCGAATAATCAACCTGACCCCGTGGTCAAAAACGAGCACCCGCCATTTTTTCGGGTGCTCGTTTTTTTTAGGGCGCGAGGCAACAAGCCTCCCACTCTCTTACATTCCAGTCGAATCGCTGCCGTTCGTGCAAGCGATCGGTTCCGCTCTTCCAGAGCTCCACACTACCGACAGTGACTTCGAATCCTCCCCAGTACGGAGGACGTGGCACATCGACGCCGCGATATCGTTCGATCGCTTCGTCGTAGCGCGCGCGAACTTCGGCGAGGCTTTCGATGTGCGAGCTCTGCGGCGATGCCCATGCTTGCAGTTGATGGCCGCGAGGTCTTCG
>JAHFDX010000571.1 GCA_023248785.1 Myxococcales bacterium | reverse complement strand
TCAGCCATGCGGTTCATATCAAAGGCGTTAACCTGTCGATACGACGAAGCGCTGTTCCAATTTGTTGGATACTTGCATGTCGAGATCGGTGTATCGCTGCCAGCCACACCGCCTGGGTTCGCCTGCACCGCCTCATAAATAATTACCTTGCCGCGGTCCGATGCACCGTTCGCGGTGATGGCAATCATGTGTGCTGCACCTCTACCTACCGCCTGAGCGCGCGTTCGGCGGAACATCTCAGCCATCGTCTGTGCGTCTTCAAATTGCAGCCGGTCGTCGTTCGCACGAATCATGGCGGGGATCGCGAGCATGGCCAGGATCGACACGAGCATCACAACGACGAGCAACTCGATCAGTGTGAATCCACGCTGTCGGTATCGCGGGTGCATGCCAAAGGTTCCGATCCTTCTACGCATCGGATCTAGGGAAACAGCAAGCCTCATGCCCTCGGAGCAGACCTCTTTTATGGGGAATTACGCTATGCCGCCGAGGCGTTTCTCTCCCTGAGACGCACCAAAATGCGTGGCTATGAAAACTATGCAGCCCTTCGGAAGATGGATCGGGTGTGGTAATGCGAACGATCATGAACCGCGTATTTTGGGTCGCTCTGGTGGTCGGTGCGTCGAATGTCGGGTGCGAGGAAAAGAAGAACGAGGGATCCACACCTCCACCTACGGTGGCTCCACCGGTTGCATCACCGGCGTCGGGCTCGGTTGCGACGGAAGCGGGAGCTCACGCGGGGCCATGTGAAACCGGTGGTGGCGAAGTGAAGGACTCGGTTTCGTCCGCGTTCTTCCCGCGCAAGGTGGGCGGCTTCTGTCTCGATCCACAGGGTGGGGAAAAGACCTATGGTGAAGGTGGCAAGTACTCGATGGACGAAGTGTGCACGACCGCGTTCGACGGCGAGTGCGAGGTGTACAAAAGGTTTGGCCTAAAGCGTGTCGTCTCGTTGCACTACGTCGACGGAACGGGCGCTCCCGCTAGCGTGGAGATTCACCTCTCCAAATTTGTCGACACACCCGGTGCATACGGAATGTTTACCAAGCGCGTCGTTGCCGATAGCGACCCGATGAAGCTCTCAGTGAAGCCGCTTGGTGCGGGAGGTGAGGGCGCTCTTGGAAAGAGCAACGCCTACGTATGGAAAGGCGACTACCTCGTCGAGCTCACGTACAACACCGAAGATCCGAAGGCGACCAAGGAGATTATCACGCGCGCAAACGAAGTCGCCACGGCCGCCATCGCGCGCGAGATCGGCGCCAAGCTACCCGCATCGCCAGACCTTCCCGGTTTGAAAGTGCTTCCACGGGAACAATTGTTACCTCTCGGGGTACAAATGATGCCAAAGGATGCGCTTGGAGTTACAAATCTCGGCCCCACCGTGATTGGTGCCTACAAAGACGGCGAAAAGCGCTACCGCATTGTGACGATCGCTGCCGATAAACCCGACGTTGCGAAAGAAGCCGCCAAGAAACTTCGCGCAAAGCCTGGGATCGCCCCCATCAAGGATGTTGGCGATGAAGCGTTCGCTTATGCGCACGAGGGATTGAATAAGACGAAGCTCGACTTCGTTTTCGCGCGAAAAGAAGGCGTGCTCTACGGCGTGGGCGACGAGGAGTTTGCTGCGACCGACGATGCGAAGCTCTCAAAGGACGAGAAAATCGCAAAGCTCAAAGCGTTGGTTTCAGGGGCTCCTGTGAAGAAGACGAAGTAACGCTCCCTTCCGTTTCTTGGTTCCTGCCACGGCGAGTTGCAAGACAAGTGCGTTCAAAACACGAAGGCACGATCGAGAGTGTTTTGCGAATCTTGGCGGTGGCCTCCACGAACGCCGACGTCACCGGATCGTGGTATCCGCTGGCGGGCATGATCGAGGGCTCGTGCGACTGGTAAAACCGCACGATGTTGCCCATGGTCCATTCGCGCACGCATTTACCGACGAGCGATGCAAGCGCCACAAGTGGATGAGCGGCCTCTGCATCGCGAACCCACGATACGCGCCCGATGGATTCGATCTCGTACGTGCTCTTAGCTGCACCTTCGCAAACTACTGTGTGTTGATACCGGCTTAGGTGGCGGAAATACTGCGGGTATGCGTTCATCCCGCCAACTTTGCCGCACACCACCTCGACATCCTCAAGATGACATGCGCGTGCATTGAGGACTAAGCGTTCCATGGCGGAAAGATCGATGGCGTTGCGCGTGATTCCGCCGCGCGAGGCTTCGTTGATGCGCCCCACGCAAACAATCACGCATGTGGTGCTTCGGATGTCGATGTCGCGCTCTTCGAGCCACGTAAGATCGCGACGTGCTTGCTCGATAAGATCTTTGTCCGCCGTGAAACGGGGCGGGAATCCCCAGCACTGCGTTGCGTGATCAGCAGGGCACGGTGCGTGCAGGTCGGCACTGCCATCAAGCGCCAAGTTCGCCACTATTTCCGCAGGGCTTTCGCAGGGAAGGCCCGATGTACGTTCCGCGATGGCGCGGGCCCACGCTTCTCCGAGGCCGCAATCTCCAAAGGAAATCAGCGCCTTGCTGTCGCCCAGTCGCTTGCTTAATTCTCCCTTCGCCGCGTTTCGGAGGCGCACCAGAGCAGTCGGTGTCGTCTTTGCAACGACACTAGTAACGATAAGAGGGCCAAGGCGCGGTCCCAACCCATTTTCATCAATACCGACCGAGATCATCCCGCCAGTCCTAACAAACTTGAGCTCAGGAGTGCCATTGCCCTTTACAGGGACAAATCGAACGTTGACGATGCCAGACGAGGTGCTTAACGTGTTCGGCCTTCGCAACGCACCATGATGCTGGTGAAGAGTCTAGACAACCGAGGAGTTTCGACGTGAACAAGGCAACGCTCAAGAAGTTCAGGACCCTCTTGATCGACAAGCGCGACGAGATCCTCAAGAAGGCCAAACAAACGCTCGAGCAAGACATGACGCTCGATACCGATGATTTGCCGGATGAGATGGATCTCGCTTCGAGCGAGTACCTCCAATCGTTTACGTTCCGCTTGCGCGGGCGGGAGAAGGTATTCCTCGACAAGATCGATAAGGCGCTTCTCAAGATTGAAGACGGCTCCTTTGGCACCTGCGAGGAATGCGGCGAGGAAATTAACGTGAAGCGCCTCGAGGCGCGTCCGGAAACCACGCTTTGCATTCGCTGCAAAGAAGACCAAGAGCGAATGGAAAA
>JAHFDX010000046.1:2631-12611 GCA_023248785.1 Myxococcales bacterium | reverse complement strand
GTGGGTTCGATTCGCACTATCGGTCTACTCGACCACTGCGAGGGTTCTAAGCGCGCGGTGACTTGACCGTGTAGTAGCCGAGGCGATTCGGTTTCTGACGGCCGATTACCGACACCTGAACTTGTAGGGCCAGATGGGTCATAGGGGCGCGTTCGCGCAAGCGCGTCCACAAGTGGGCCCTTTGCACTGCGACGGAATTCTCCGTGAGCTAGCGTTGATATGTCGATGCCACACACTTCGGCAGCCTCCGCGAGCGCGAATCCAAACGCACGTGCGTCCGCCTCGCGTTCCTCGGGACGCTTGGACAAGTTGCGCATAATGAGATCGACAATTGCCTTCGGTACGTGCGCCGCTTCTGGTAACGAGTGCAGCTCCGGTGGTACATCGTGAATTTGACAGACGAGCAGGCCGACCGCTTGTTCTGCATCGAAGGGAGTGCGTCCCGAAAGTAGCTGGTAAAGAAGAGTCGCGATCGAGTACACGTCGCCGCTTGGGCCGACGGGAAGGCCTTGTGCACCTTCCGGCGAGACGTAACGAGCTGTGCCGAAGATCAGTCCTGCCTGCGTGGCCATCGACTGCTCGCCCCAGTTCAGTCGAGCAACGCCGAAATCAAGCACCTTGACGAAATCAGGGTCGTGCCCGCGGCGCACCAGCATTACGTTTTCGGGCTTGATATCGCGATGCACAATTCCATGCGCGTGCGCTTCGCCTACGGCGTTGCACACCTGCAACGTGACGTGTAGCGCTCTTTTGAGAGAAAAAGTCGGTTGCTGGGCGATTGCCTGCTGCAGCGAGCGCCCGTCGAGGAACTCCATCACGATGTAGAGCGCGTCGTCGGGAAGTTGTCCGTTGAGGTACGCATGCACGACGTGTGGGTGGTGCAGCTTTGAGGCAACTTTTGCTTCGCGTTGAAATCGGGCAACGAGCTGCGCATTGGAGCTCAGCTCTCGGCGTAGAATCTTGACTGCGACATCGCGATCCATTCCGCGCTGAAATGCACGGTACACGCGTCCCATCGCCCCGACCCCGACGAGCTCGCGGATCTGGATGTTCCCAAGGAGTTCACGTCCCAAGTACGGATCGCCATCGTTCGGTGCGTCGACCAATGGAGCGCCATCGTGCGCGCAGTAGAGCGCATCACCGTGATAGGTAGCCCCGCAAGCCGGGCAACGTCGGGTCGTCCTATGCGATGCGCTTTGCACTGGCTTCCTATCGTAGGGGTGTCCCCGTCGTTCTGGCGATGGGAACTACATTACTTATGGGACGCATCACGACGTCATTCGTTCATTGCGCGGCCGCGGAGGGGACTCGCACCCTTGTGGCGGAAGCCAAAAAACTGATACGGTGTTCAGTAACATGCAGATCGGCGGGCATTTTTGATTTGCGTGAGCCGGCTCAAAAAAAGGCTAACGTGCGGCTCGTGGTAAGTATGGACGTGGAATCGAATCACGTGGGGGCTTCAGGCGGTGGGCTAAGCGACGGGCCCATGTGTTCGGTACGCCTGCCGATGTTCGAGGGGCCACTCGAACTTCTGTTGCACCTCTGCCAGAAGCACGAGCTCAACATTCTCGACATTCCCATCTCGTTCGTGACCGAAAAGTACCTTGAGTACCTCGCCGTCATGCAGCTCATGCAGCTCGATATCGCGAGCGAATACCTTCTCATGGCCGCGACGCTTGCGCACATCAAGTCGAAGCTGCTCTTGCCGACGCCGCCTCCCGAGGCAGACGAGGATGGCCTTCTCGATGAAATCGATCCGCGCGGAGCCCTCATTCGTCGCCTTCTCGAGTACCAGAAGTACAAGCATGCGGCGCACGAGCTCGCTTCGCGCGGTATCGCAGGGCGTGATATTTTTTTTCGGGGCGCTCCGGTTGAGGAAGCGGTGCACACAGGCTTGCCCCCGCTTGCCGAGGTTCCGCTCTTTTCGTTGGTAGAAGCGTTTCAGCACGTTCTCGCGAAGGCCAAGCTTCACATCTCGCACGACATTGTCGCCGATCGCATCAGCATCACCGATCGTATTCACGAGCTTGTCGATGTCCTTCGACTTCGATCTCGAGTGATGTTCGAAGAGCTATTTTCCGGGCAGGCTACAAAGTTCGATTTAGTGATTACATTTTTGGCATGTTTGGAGATGACGAGACTGAAGATGACGCACTTGACCCAATCCGACCCTCTCGGCCCCATCTATGTGGAGATGAGCCCGGACGTGGCTCCCGACGAAGTTGATTTGCTTCCAAGCGGAGGTGCGATGTGAACCCCACTGGCGACCATGAGGATGACCAAGAAGTGCCCGTGTACGAATCTCAAATCGTCCCGGCTGCGTTGGCAAGTGGCGAAGGCGAAATAGGCGACGAAGTGCTTTCAACGTCGGATGACGCGCAAATCGAAGAATCACTTGCGGCCACCTCTAACGTTGCTCGCAGACACTTAAAGGGGTTGCTCGAGGCGCTTGTCTTTGTCAGCGATAAGCCCATGACGACTCGCGAGCTCGCGCGTGCCGCGTCGGCGCAAACGAAGGACGTTGGGGAACTTCTTTCAGAACTCAAGAGCGACTATGTGTCGCGTGGCCTGCAGCTTGAGGAGATTGCTGGCGGTTGGATGTTTCGCACCAACGTTCTCTTCGCTCCGTTCGTTCGCGACCTCACCAAACAGAAGGCGGTACGCCTCACGCGCGCACAGCTCGAAACGCTGGCTATTCTTGCCTATCGCCAGCCCATCACTCGTCCAGAGATCGATGAAGTTCGCGGCGTTGACTCGGGCGCGACGCTGAAACTCTTGCTCGAGCGCGACCTTGTGCGGATTCTCGGTAAGAAAGACGAACCGGGTCGTCCTCTTCTGTATGGGACGACGGCGCACTTTCTCGAATTTTTCAGTTTGAAGTCGCTGAAGGATCTCCCCACGCTGAAGGAATTCACGGAGCTGAACGACGACTCCATACGAGTTGTCGAGCGTGAACTCGGAGAAGATGCGCTCGCAGCGCCCACGGGCACACTGCGCGCCACATTGAGCGAGGCCGAAGAGACCGATGAGGAGTTTGAAACGGACGCTTCGGCAAATTAGTCGTTCCTGTCACGATGTCATCCTGAGCTCGCACCGGCCTTGGGCCGGATGGTTGGGAAAGGACATGGCGCTCAGCTCAAATCACCAATGTTTTCATGCCATGTTCTTAGGAGCGACCAACGGGAGGGAAGACCCCCAGATTCAGAGGGGGTTCCTCGGCTTCGCCTCGAGATGACATAGGACGTAGTAGGGGATCGCGAGTCACAGGTCCTCGTTTGCAGGATCGGCGTATACAGACGCCAACTTGGTGACCTCGTCGCGCAGCTTTTTGTGAAAGGCAATCTTGCGCGTGATCGCCCAAAACGCGGGATCCGTCATGACCTTCATCGGGTCAGGCCCCTTTGCTTTTCGCGGAATCGCGCCAGGTCCCTTGCCACGAAGTGCACTCATCCGATCGACGTACTGCTTCGTCGGAAAGAGCTCTCCCTTCTCCCAGGAGAGAACTACTTTCTGCTCGAGATCAAGGGCTGCAGCGAGCTCTTTCGCGGTGCAAGACAGGTCTTTTCGTAGCGCCTTTATTTCCTCTGGCGTCATTCGTTCGCTCCGCCTGCGACGGTCATTCGTCCCACGCGAAGGGTTGGTGACGCTGTGGACGAACGAAGGTCGAGATCAGACCCGACGGCATCGATGCCTTGCCAGAGATCGTTAAGATTGAGCGAAATCGTGACTTCGCTGACGGGGTAGGCAAGTTCGCCGCGCTCGATCCAAAATCCGGAAGCTCCACGTGAGAAATCGCCGGTAACTGGATTGAACCCAAAACCCATCATTTCGGTGACGTAGAGGCCGCGCGCAGTGCTCTTCAGGATCGCTTCAGGTTCATCTTTTCCGGGCTGCAGAATAAAGTTCGTTGTGCTCGGACCAACGCCCGCCCCACCGCCACGTGAAGCGTTGCCGGTGCTTTGCCTTCCGAGTTTGCGCGCCGAATAACTATCGCAGAGATACATTTTGAGCGTGCCGTCTTCGACGACGACGTTGCGCCGGCTCTTCAAGCCTTCGCCGTCGAACGGACGAGAGCCCGGACCTCGCGCGATGAGCGGATCGTCGATGATGGACACCAGATCAGACGCGACACGCGTGTCCTCTCGGCCAATCAAATAACTGGACTTGCGCCATATGGAGCTTCCCATGATGCATCCGGCAAAAAGTCCGAGCAGCGAGCGCGCGGCATCCGGATCAAAGATGACCGGTACTTCACATGTGCTCACAGTCTTCGCACCGAGTTTGCGCAACGTTCGCCTTGCGGCCTCCTCGCCAACATCACGAGGAGGGTCCATATCCGCCAAGAAGCGTTTGGCGGTCCAGTGAAAGCCCCGTCGGTTTTTTCCTCCTTCGTCGGCTGCGATGGGCACGACGTGCAGTGACTGATACGAACCCCGATAGCCGGCGCGAAATCCGCTTGAAAGAACGATTCCAACCGAGCCAGCCGTACGACCAAACGAGGCGCCTTCACTGTTTGTAATGCGCGAATCGAACGCGCGCGCGGCTGCTTCCCCCTCGGTCGCCAGGGCAATTGCCTGCGCTGCGTTGACGGTGCCTCCACTTGGATCGAACAGCTCGAGGTCAACACACGACGACGAGTCGCAAAGGAGCGCTAGGTCGGCAGGGCCGGCGAACGGGTCTTCTTGGGCTAGTTCCACGAGTTCGAGCGCGTCGCGCACGAAACGCTCGAGGCCCGACGCGGAGAGATCGCTCGTGGATGTGGTCGCCACGCGTTGGTTCTTCATCACGCGAAGGCCTGCCGAACGATGGCCGGCCTCTTCGACGAGCTCTGGCGCGCCAAGACGAACGCGCGTCGAGAGTTCGGCTCCCGTGCGAACTACGCACTCAGCGACGGAGACACCGCCCTTTTTTGCGGCGGCAACAATGCGGTCGCCCAGCGTGAGAAGGCCATCGAGTTCCTGATCGCCTAGGTCCGACATGACCGATAGGTTACGTCACAATCGTGCGAGGTAGTCGGCGATCTGCGGCAAGGGCAGCACTTCGTTTGCAAGGCCGGCCTGGGCAATAGCGCGTGGCATTCCATTGACGATGGCCGTCTCCTCGGACTCGCAGATCACTGTGCCGCCTGCGGCGCGAATCGTTGCGGCACCCTTCAAACCGTCGTCGCCCATTCCCGTAAGCACCACGGCCGTCACCGGAATGCCTGATGTGGCAGCGCTGCTGAATAAACGATCGGCACTTGGTACATACCGGTCTTCGTTCGAAGAGGGCGCCACCTTGAGAACCAGCCCCGGTCCGATTTGCATGCACTGCCTACCGGGACACACGAACCCAGTTCCGGCGCGAACGAGCGCATCCGATTCGGCTTCAGTTACGCGTACGGGACCATTGCGATCAAGACGCTCGGCAAACGTTCGTGTGAACTTGTCTGGCATGTGTTGCGCGACGAGAAACCCGGCCGTTGTGGTGGGTGACAGGCGCGCGAAAATTTGAAGGAGCGCCGTGGGGCCGCCCGTTGAACTCGCGAACACCACAAGGCTCTTGGCGGGGTGAACGGATTCCGGAACTTGATCAAAGTCTGAAGCCTCACCATCGACGGTCCACGCACCGCTCGTGAGCCGTCGCAAAGGGGGGGGATGCACGAGCGACGATCGAACAGAGCGGACGAGCTTCACTTTTTCGCAAAGCTCATCGAGCACCTCGCGCGCATCCGGGCCCAGACGCTCGGGCTTCGGCACAAAGTCGAGGGCGCCAAGTTCGAGTGCCTTAAAAACATTTTCGCGCTGCGCGTATGATGAAAACACGATGACGGGCGTTGGCTGACGCGCCATCAGAAGGCGCAAGAAGGAAAACCCGTCCATCTTGGGCATCTCAAGGTCGAGTGTGATGACGTCTGGCTTTAGTGTCAGCGCTTGCCGAAACGCATCTTCGCCGTCAGTTGCCCTGCCAATGATCTCAATTTCGGAGTGTGCCGACAGGGCGTCTGCGACGATGCGGCGATTAAATGCCGAATCGTCCACCACGAGCACGCGCAAAGGCGAAACCGAGCTCACAGCGCGAGGGTAACCGAGTCATCGCCGGGGCGAACTCGAATTTGGCGGTAGGGTTGGCCTTGCCAGTCCCGAGGCCGCCATCACCAACGGTTGCACGTCGATCACCAAGATGGATGCCTTCGAAAATTCCGTAACGCCGAGCACCTCGCAGCCAAGCGCCTGCGATGCACTTGGAGGGGCGGGACGCAAACCTTCGTCTGTCCCTCCGAATACTTGGGTGATCGCGTCGATCACAAAGAGTGCACAGTGCATTGATGAGCGCGCCGCCAACCATCGCGTACTACGCGATAGCCGCGCTGTTGTTCCAAAACGCAAACGCAAGTCAACGACAGGCACAAGATCATCGCGGAAGCGAGCGAGACCAACGGCTTCACGCAATGTAGTGGGGGTTGCAATGATCTCAGAAGGAAGCAGCACTTGGACAACGTCCTCAATCGGTAGGGCGTACTGAACCGTACCGATCATGCACCCGACAAACCTTCGCCCGCGGATCATCGATGGCTACCAGCGATCATCCAACAACCGCGCCAAGTCGAGCAAAATAAGCGTTTCGCTCCCCGTTCGTGCGATGCCAAGCGCGTGCGGAGCAGGATCGTCGGTGAGCACTTCGGGAGGCTCTACCTCTTCTCGTAGAACGCGGAAAACCTGCAGGACCTCGTCGACAACGAATCCAAGCGTTTCCTTTCCGACGTTAATCAAAAGAACGCGTTGCCGGGTGAGTGATGCGGCGGGTGGAATGCGCAGCAGTTCGCGCGTCGAAACGATGGTGACGAGGCGGCCTCGAACGCTAAGAACACCCAAGATGAATGAGGGCGCGCGCGGAACAGGTGTGACCTCCAAAAGCCGTAGAATCTCCGCGATGGTTGGAATGTCGACGCCATACGCCGAACCCTCGATTACAAATCCGAGCACCTCGCGTGCTTCGGAATGCGCGTGATCGTGCGCGTGATCGAGTGGGGCAAGGAGCTGCGTCATGTCGGCAAGCTCCGCGCGCGCAGTCGAATCGTTTCTTTCTCGGTTGCAAACACTTCCTCGACGAGGCCCGTCGCGTCCAAGATGAGAACCACACGCTGGTCGCCGAGTTCCGCAGCCCCGGCAATGCCCCGAACGCGCCGTAACGATTCACCAAGCGATTTGATGACCACGCTTTCCTGACCAAGCATTCGCTCGACCACAAAGCCCACGCGTCTTTGCCCCACGGTGATCACTACGAGCGACGATCGCAAGGTTTCCGCTGGATGGATCTCGAGAAGTTGATGCATGCGACAGACGCGGAGCGAAGCCCCTCGAAGGGAAATGGTTTCTGCGCCGTCGACAATGCGAAGGGCGCCATCAACAAAGCCGAGAACTTCATCGACGTTGGCGAGTGGTAAGCCAAACAACTGTCCGCCCACTTCAACGAGCAACACATTGATGATAGCAAGCGTGATCGGGAGTGTGATGGTGAGCTTGGTGCCCGTGCCTGTTTCGCTCGTCACGTCGACGACGCCGCCCAGACGCGCGATGTTGTTCTTCACAACGTCAAGACCCACGCCTCGGCCCGAAAGGTCGGTTGCGGCACGTTTCGTCGTAAACCCAGGTTGAAAAATGAGCCCAAGCACCTCGCGGCGGGTCATTGATCGCACTTCGTCCGCATTGACGAGCCCGAGCCTCAGCGCACTTGCCATAAGCGCGTCCGCATCAATGCCTTGACCGTCGTCCTCGACTTCAATGACGACGTGGTTGCCCTTTTGAAAGGCGTTCAGCGCGATCGTTCCAACCACCGGTTTGCCGACGCGCACGCGTTCTTCTTTGGCTTCAATTCCATGATCGAGTGCATTTCGAATCATGTGCATGAGCGGATCGCTGAGTTCTTCGACGATCAACTTGTCGATCTCTGTCTCCGCGCCCGTAATGACAAGGTTTACGTCTTTGCTCAGTTCGCGTGAAAACTGCCGAACCACGCGCGCCAGCTTGTCGAACACCTGACCGAGCGGCACCATGCGAACTTCGAGAATGGCGTCTTGCAGCAGGAGTAAGTGCCTTTCAAACGACTTGTGAAGGCGAAGGAGCTCGCCGGTTGGCCTTCGGAGTTCGCTTTGAGCACGCATGCGTTCAGCGAGGCGCGACATGGCGGTTTTTACAATAGCGAGCTCACCCACAAGCATCATCAGGTGATCGAGCTTGCGAATGTCGACGCGAACCGTTTGACTCACCGACCGCACTGTCGGGTCCTGCAAAATTGCGCGCGTTGTGTCGTGCGGAGCGAGTTCCGAAGGTGGCGGCATTGTCATGATCGGGCCGCGAACTGCAGCCATTCCGGCTGGCGTATCTCTTCGTGGGGCTAGTGACCCCGCAGGACGAGACGGCGATGTTTTGCGCCGTTTGACCTCTTCGACCCTGGCCGTTGGAAAGAGGGGCCCGAGTGATTCGATTGCGTGCGGACTGCCAAAGAGAATCTGGAGCTCGATCGTGTTGGGATCGGTATCGGCTCCAGTTGGTAGATATGAAATGATCTCGCCCGCTTGTTTGGCGAGTTCACGGAACTCATCCAAGCTGGTTTCAAACGAAGTCAAAGTGAACTTCACAAAGATGCGGTAGAGCCTCTGCCCCTCTTGAATGTTCGCGCGAAGGCGATGCTCTTCGTACTCGCTGAGCACGCCCAAAAGGCCAGGCTCAATCTCATAGGGTGCGACGAGCGTGGTGCCCGCTGCCGCATTTTGTTGAGAAATACGCGCAAGCGACAGCAGGGTGCCCTCGATTTCCGTTTGGCCAGCCGTCGTGTTGTCACGCTCGGCTTTGAGAATCTTCGAATACAGGTCGAGCGCCTGAAACAGGCAATCGAGCACTAAGGGCGTTAGGTCAATCCGACCAAGACGCAGATCGTCGAGCACGTTCTCGAGTTCATGGGAGAGACCAGCGATCTGCGCCGCGCCGAAGAGTCCCGATAGGCCCTTCAACGTGTGTACGAGGCGAAACACTTCGTTAAGCGTCTTCAAAAAGAAGCAACTCGGCGCTCAACGTGTCGACCAGTTCCTGAGCTTCGGAGAAGAAGTCTTCCCGTGCCCTGTCGTTTTCACCGCGCCCTTCGCTCATGCTCGTTCTCGAGTGTACATGCGGTAGGATACGAAGCGTGACTGCGAAGACTGCCGCTGCCCTGATGATTGGGAACGAGATTTTGTCCGGCAAAATCGAAGAGGCGAATCTCGTTGTGCTCGCGCGTGCACTTCGTCCACTTGGGATTTCGCTTCGGCGCGTGGTTATGGTTTCGGACGACATTGAGGAGATTGCTCGCGAAGTTCGGGCGCTCGCGGACACGCATGACTATTTGGTCACGTCGGGCGGCGTTGGCCCGACGCACGATGATGTGACCGTGGAGGCAGTGGCACAGGCGTTCGGAGTCAGCGTCGTGTCCGACGCAAATGTTGAAGCCATGATCCGACAGCACTACGGAACACGCTGCACTCCGGGCCATTTGCGGATGGCCCTCATTCCCGCTGGTGCGATCCTGGAGGCAACGGCACAGGTCAGCTGGCCGACGATCCGCATCAAGAACGTGTGGCTGTTACCGGGGATCCCCGAAATTTTCCGCCTTAAGTTGCAGGTATTTGTCGAGAAGGTGGGCGTATCGAGCCGCGCATTTGTAACGCATGCAGTATACACAAAAATGGATGAGGGGGATCTTAAGCCGTTGCTCGATGCGATTGTGGAACGGTATCCCGACGTCGACGTGGGCTCCTATCCAAAATGGCACCATGAGAGGTACAAAACAAAGTTGACGTTTGACGGCCAAGATGAAACGCGCGTGGGTGCGGCGCGCGATGCGTTCGTTGCGCTGCTACCGCCTGGAGAGCCGCAGGAGATCACCGACGGATAGGGACTATTTACGCGGCGCTTCCTTAAATGGGCCGCGTTCGACCGCTAGGTCCTTTTCAGTATTGTCGCGAA
>JAHFDX010000046.1:0-2621 GCA_023248785.1 Myxococcales bacterium | reverse complement strand
TTTCTTGCGACATCCCGCCGACGGGCTCTCCGTTGACCGTGAGCACTTCATCGCCCTCACGCAATCCGCCCTTATATCCCGCCATGTCTTCGGGCGCCTTCCGAATGAAAACGCGACCCGTTCGATCGTTACGGCCGAGCACAACACCGACCGATCCGCTCCAACTTGAGGCACATCCGCTCAAGAAAGCCAAGAGAACTGAGGTGATGAGGGCCGTCGTCAGCGTTGCGCCAAAGGGACGGACATAGCTACACTTTGATGCGCGCACGGTAAGTGCACCGGTAGGCATGTGGAAACTCGTAATCGAGGATGATGAGAGCAAACGCACCAGCGTGCCGTTGTTGCGTGATTCGTACACCGTTGGTCGTCAAGATGGAAATACCATCCGTCTTACCGAGCGGAACATCTCAAGGGTTCATTGCAAGCTCACGCGTCGCGGTGACGGGACGGGATACACACTTGAGGACGTGAAGAGTGCCAACGGTGTCTTCGTCAATGGCATTCGAATCGACGTCTTGCAGGAACTCGTCCATGGCGATCTGATTCAGATCGGCGACTACCGCGTTGTGCTTCAAGACGACACGGCTGCGTCCGATGGGTTGCCAGATCCCGCTACCTTGGATAGCAAGCAGCGCACACAGCCGCTTGGCCCTACCGCGCGTGCGGCGGCGCTCATGGAGAGGCCACATCGACTCGTCATGCTCGTTGGGCCCACGCCGGGCGCGGAATTTTCACTTGAGTTTCCGAGGCTCACGATTGGTCGATCCGAGGAGGCTGATATTTCGGTCAACCACAACTCCGTTTCCCGCATGCACTGCGAAGTCCACGACCTTGGCGAAGGGCGCTTCGAGCTCATCGACAAGGGGTCTGCCAACGGCGTGCGCGTCAACGGCGCAGATTTACGGCGTGGCATCGTCGAAGCTGGCGACCTTATCGAACTGGGCGATGTCCGATTCAAGTTTGTAGGCCGCGGACAGATTTATGTGCCGGGTGCAAACGACAGTCAGCAGCTCACGGTGATCAGCGATCGCATTCCTTCGGTGAGTCCAGGCGAAGGGCGTGGTGGGTGGCTTTTGCCCATCTTATTTTTCCTGGTGGTTATTGGTCTTGCGGTCGTTTCGGTTTTGATCTTGCTGCATGCGCGAGGTCGATCTGAAAGCGGCGCAAATATCATCACCCACCGCGCGCTCGCTCCCTCGCTCGTTGCGCAAGCTATCGAGGCATGCGGCCGTGACGATTGTGAGCAAGCGCGCATTCGGCTCGAGACCGAGCTTCCTGCCGCAAGTCGTGGTTCTTTGGAACACCGTGAGTTCGAACGACAGTGGGCCGAAGATCAGCTAAAGAGGGCCGAACGTGATCCGACGAGCGCGCGCGAACGCCTGCACGCGATCGAGCAGAACACGTACGTTGGTGCCGACCTTCGCAAGCGTGCAAACGAACGCCTCGTTGCGCTCGACTCCGAGAATTCGACGACACCCGGCGCGCTTCGACAAGCGCCTAAGGCCACGTCCGATGCGGGTTTCACAAATTCGGCGGGTGATGTCGACCGCCCGAATCAGGGCGCGCTTCCAGGCAGCGCCTCGAGTGCAAAGCAAGTGCTCTATAACAAGGTTGTGTCGGGCAAGGCGTCGATGGGCGAAATTCGTCTCTTGCGTGGCGTGTGCAAGGACGGCGGCGACAAAGGATGCGTCGAGATGTGCCGCAAGATGTTGGAAGCGCCGTAGCTATTTCTTCACCTCGAAGGCGAGGTGTCTGGGTTCCCCCTCTGAATGTCGAGAAGGTCGGCATCGTTTTTCGTCCCGATGAAGTGATGGCGATCTCGGAAGTGTTCGTCGTCAAATCCGTACGCAGATCCATGTCCAGCGTACGCCGCGATCAGCGCGCCAGATTCCATGTCGGTTCGCCATCGAGTGTGACGCTGATCGAGTCGACCCACGTAGGGCGATCCAAACTTGGCAAGAGTGAAGCGTACGTGGAAGTCGTACGAGATCTTCTCGTCGAGCATTTCGGTTGCGACGGCTTCAATCGCGCCATCGGCAAGGGCGCCGAAGTTGGCGCGTCCAGTCGTGACCACCAGTCTTTGTCTCCAAGCACCGGCTCCACGTGGCGTCTCGTAGGCAATGAGCTTTTGGACATAGTCCCGCAACTCTTTGGAGGCGCGTGCGGGAAGACGACCCACTGAAATTCGCCGCGTCTTGCTTGCAAATGCGTAGGGTCGATCGGAAGGGAACTCTTCGTTCGCATGGTCATGGGTACCCTGCGTGTAAGGAAACTCGTGTTCGTCGCTCCGGTGGTTCTCGTAGTCGAGCCGTCGTTCGCGCGTAATGCGCGGGCGACGGATGGGAGCGCACCGCTGTGACACGCTGCCATCAAGCCGACCCCGAACAGAACAAACCCAAAGCGCAAATATAAGAACCATTCGTTGATCGCGCATGTCGTTCACTATGCGTGCGTCGACGCTTCTTCATACCTTGGATGCGGCGCTTCGCGAGTTGAGGCGCATGTCACTCGCCCGGATCGGGTTTAACACCTTTCGCCGTGGCGTTCGGACATCCAAGCTCCACGCCGGTGGGTCCGTCTTTGTTTTTTACGATCTTGAACTCGACGCGTCGGTTCTTTTC
>JAHFDX010000570.1 GCA_023248785.1 Myxococcales bacterium | reverse complement strand
AGCGGCGATCTCGTTGAGTTTTCTTGGCGTTTTGGTGTTGGGCTTCGATCCCGTTGTGCTGGAGAGCACCACGGCGCTCGTGCTCATGTTGGTCTCGGCATTCTTTCTCGCCATCGGCACAGTGTTGATGCGCAACCTGAAAGGCATCGATCTCTTTAACCAGCAGGGTTGGACCGCCGTCATTGGAGTCGCACCTTTGGTCCTTGCAAGCCTGCTCATCGAACCCGATCTGCAGAAGTCCATTATGAACGCGTCGTGGGTGGCATGGTGCGGGGTCGCCTACGCGGCGGTTCTCGCTTCGATGGTTGGACACGGTCTGTTCTATGTTCTGCTTCAACGTCATCCCGTTGCGCGCGTAACACCGTATTTTCTAGCGTCGCCACTATTCGCGACGTTGCTCGGCGTTGTGTTCCTTCATGACAAAATCGGGCCGCGCCTGTGGTTCGGCGGTGCCATGGTGTTAAGTGGCGTTTTGATGATCGGTTTGCGGCGGTCCTGACTCACGCGATCCCGCACAGTTTTTGCGAGAGCGTCCACAAATCGCTCGCCAACTTTTCATCGCGCGCACGTGCCGACGAGCGCTTCACCTTGCAATCGAGAAAATACTCGCCGCTGATCTTTCCAGCCTCCGGATCTGTCGCGAGCCACACGAGCGTTTCGGCACCCTTCTCGGGAGTTCGTGCGACCCACGGCGCAGCGACGCGCATGCCCCAGCCAAGAAGTCCTCCGTTGTTCTGTCCAAAACCCGTAGCGACAAACCCCGGATGGAAGCAGTTCGCGAGCACACCTGGAATGCGGCGCGAGTGCTCGCGTGTGAAGAGGATGTTGGCGAGTTTCGAATCACCATACGCTGTAAAGCCAGCTCGTTTGTCCGGATTGCGAACTACGTGATCAAGGTTTGCGAGCTTTCCGGACCTATGCGCACCGCTCGATGTGCTCACGACGCGCGCGCCGGGTGTTGCCTTCAAGCGATCGGAAAGCAAATGGGTCAGTAGGAAATAACTGAGGTGATTAAGCGCGAAGGTTCGCTCGATACCATCACTCGTTTCTTCATACTCGGTGAACACCGCTCCCGCATTGTTTGCGAGCACATCGAGTCTTTCATGACGTGCAAGAAATGCGTCAGCCGCCGCGCGCACGCCCGACTGCACCGACAAATCGGCAATGATCGACTCGACTCTCTCGTTGCTCGTTTTCGATCGAAGTTCGAGTTCGAGCGCTCGCGTCTTATCGGAATTGCGACCCACGACAACAAGGGTCGCTCCGCTACCCGCGAGTACGTGAGCGGCCGCTTTTCCAATTCCCTCCGTGGCTCCCGTAAGAAGTACGACTTTGCCGTTCATGGTTTCGTTCCTGCCATAGAATGAACCGCTTAGCGATAGTGAATCGTCTCACCTCGGAAATTGTCACTTGTGATGTGACATATCGGTCACAACGGCCGTGGCGATTGCCTTGAGCAACGCCTCGCGCGGGAACGGATTATACGGATTGGCGAGCGATCCTTCCTTCATCACGTTCACTTGCCGAAGCGCCAGGTTCCAATGATCAGTTCCGAGAAGCGCGAGGAAGGTGTGGTTCATTGGCTTTTGGGCGGGATTTAGCTTCGTCGCAATCTCCGGCCAGAACCGCACTTGGTTCACGGACATTTGGCTATCGTTAATCTTCACGCCAAAGACCGATCGCAAACCGCGGTAGTTGTTAACGAGCAGGGGATAGTCCAGCAGTTGCGTGTTGTAGCTCTTCGGAAAGATGGCGAGATCCGCAGCGTCATGTTCGGTCTCCCGTGGGTCGACCATCGTCCCGGCAATCGAGTAGTAGCGAATGCCCTCCGTGGGAACTACGGTTTTGCCCCACCACTTTAGTCGTTCGGCCTTGGATAATTGCTTTGCGCCCGTGACCATTGCCTCAATGAGTTTTTTTCCCTTAAGGACATTGAGGTTGTAATCGCGCGAAACGTGATCAAGCCGAAGGGTGTGAAGGAAGATCTGAACGACAAGACTCACCGGGCCGTTGAGGTCGATGCGCCAGCCGTCGGCAAGCAACTTCCGGTTATTTGCCCACTGCTTCGGAGCATCCCTAACCATTGTGCCAATATCCGACGCCCCGGCCTTGATAAGATCTGCCGCGAAGCCACCCCAGGCTTCGAGATTCTTGGCAACGATTGCACTCTTCGTCTGCGCGCTCGCATTGTCCGGCATGATTGTGAGCGCATTCCCAAATTTCTCGAGTGCCACAAGCTGACGAGCCGAAAGAGGTGGTGGTGCCGCGCCCATAGAGTTTGTGGCGAGATCCGCAAGATCGGAACCGTAGGTAACACCTCCAAGGGCAACCATGGCGCGAACAGATTTGATCCACGGATTGTCCGCGGAATGTGCGTTTGCCGTCGCCATCATGTCGAGGCCAACCACGGTCCCGCGCGAGTATCCGAGCACGATCAAGTTTTTCGGGGTGCCAGCAATCTTGAAAAATTTGTTGAGGCGACGATTGAAAATTTCCGCCTTTTCGCTCACGTCCCCGATCGATTCGAGGGACAGCTTTTTGGTGTTGAGCAGAACAATATTGACCAGGGGTTTGCCGTTCTTATCGTCCACGCTCCCTACAGAAACCAGGTCCTTGATGTCGCGCAGCTGGTAGCCGTAGTCGGCAAGCGAATACCCCATGTCGATTCGATGCTTGGGATCGTTGTCGACCTTGAGCGCGTTCTCCCAGTACGTTCCGTACGCCGTCTGAGGCTTCGAAAACACTTCTTCGAACGAACGGCAGTCGATGAACTCCCCGAAAATTCCTGGAACCACAACGATCGTTGGTCGATCGTTGATATTTGATCCCGTAGTTCTCAGAGTCGACTCAATCTCCGATTCAGGCACTGGACTGAGCGGAATCGCGGCGCCTAATTGGTAGAGATTAACCGGATTGAGCCGAGCGACCGAATGTGCGGCCGCCTTCAAGAAGCTGGCCCCGTCTTTGAAGTCCCCGCTTGGTGGGTACAGGATCTCATTCGATGGCGCGCAGATCAGCTTCTTTACATCATGTTCGGAATATCCATCCCCAAGCGCACCAGCAAAGCCGTTGCGGAACTGGCCAAACTGGACCTTCCCTTCGGCAGCATCCGCACGACCGGACCAAGTTGTTACACCGAGAGTCACGCACGTTACAGCCAGGAGCGCACCAACCGAACGCGGCATA
>JAHFDX010000045.1:10058-12629 GCA_023248785.1 Myxococcales bacterium | reverse complement strand
TAGGGACTGCGGGCGAGAGACTGCTCCTCGTGCGCGATAAGAACAAGCTCGTTGCCGCAGCGGCCGTCCGAAGCCCGAAAATTCAGGAGAACGAGATCATCCGTATCAGCGCAAGCCGCAACGTTGCTGACGAAGTGCTGCGCGTCATTGCGCTCGATCGTGGATGGACGAAGTCGCATCAGATCAAAATCAACCTCGTTCAGAATCCGCGCACGCCGTTCGTGTTTGCTGCCAAGTTAATTCCTCACCTAAGGGAGCACGAGCTCAAGGCACTCGCGAAAAGCAAAAATGTGACAGGCGCAGTTTCAAATGCCGCGCGGCAACAGCTTTCACGAAAATCGGACTAGATGTCATCTCCCGATGCCCCAGATCTCGCCCGTCGCCCACGTTGAGTCGAGGAGCGAAAGCACCACGTGGGTCACTTCCTCGGGCGTTCCAAATCGTCCAAGCCTCGAGCGTGTTGCGAGGCGATGCGTGCGAAGCGGATCGCTGTCGGCCTCGGGGTCCGACACGATGCCCAGCGCAACCATGTTCACCCGCACATCCGGTGCGAGCTCCTCGGCAAGCGCGCGCAGACCCGATTGAACGGCCCCCTTGGCCGTGAGATAGGCAACATGGTTTGGGAATGGGCGCGTAACGCCTGCGTCGGTTAATGCAACGACGGCACCTTGAGCGTTCGTCAAATCACTCGCCAACAGCTGAACAATCAAGAGCGGCGCAACGGCGTGTACGGTGAGCGCGTTTTCCAGGTCGCTCCTCACCAACGTCCCGAATGGCGTTCGTGGAAAGGGGCCACAAGCGAGGACGACGTCGTCCACCGCAAGATTGCGACCCCGAAGTTCATCGACCAAACACTCCGGTGCATTGGGTTTGGAGAGATCGACTGGGATGGTTTGGGGCTTCTCGCCACACTTTGCGAGCTCGGCTGACAGATCAAGGAGGCGCTCTTCCGAGCGGGCCGTTAGATGGACACGGTCGCCTCGGGTAGTCAGCGCACGCGCAATTGCAACACCAAGACGTCCCGTCGCACCCATGACGAGGACGTTTCGTCCACTTGCTCTCATTGCCTCTCTTTTTCTCATTGCTGGTGTACCGGCGCAAGGAGCGGTAGAAAGGGAAGCAATGTCTCACCGCCCGCAAAGAGGCACGCCTTCACTCACGAGCACCGATGTCTTGGAACGTGTGTGGAAGGACTTTCGCGCCGGACAGCACGTAACTTGTCCCCGCGACGGCGAGCCGCTTGCCCTATCGATCGACGCATCGAGCACAACGTACCGCTTTGTCTGCACGCAATGCGGCCATGCTTCACCGGTGTTTGAAGCGACTGCAGACGGGGTTCGCGTTTGCGATTTCAGCGGCGACCTCTTCGACCCTGAGACGATGACGGACGAATAAGACGGACGAACACGCTGAGTTTCGGACGCACGCGTTCACGGCCGAGGGGAGCCGGCTGGTCCCCTCGAGCTCCCCAAGCCGCAATCGTGGGTCTAAGCGGAGGGACTCGGGCCGCCCAATGCTCTTTTTCTACGGCTGGGCTTGAAATAGGTCATGTGTACTTTATATTGAGTCATATATACTCATTTAGAGGATCAAATGACTCTTTCGATCGCACACTCCAGCGCTACAATGACCGGGCTCGAACACCTGCGGCTCGGACGCAACAATCAGGATGCGCTCGAGGTCCGTGAAGCGGACGGCGCATTCATCGCCGTGGTGACTGATGGCTGTTCATCGAGTTTGCGATCCGAGGTAGGTGCAAACGTTACGGCCAGTATCGTCGCCGACGAACTAATGCGGTTTGCGCTCGAGCGTTCGAGCCTCCATGAAGTGAGCGACCGCGTCCTCGAGCGGCTCCGCGGAGTAGCGCGGCTCATTGCAAGCAACTCTGAAGGTGTGCAAGAGATTGTCGGCAGGTCGCTGCTTTGCTCGATCGTAGCGGTAGTGATCACCAAAACGTCGACACACATCGTCGGCGCTGGCGATGGTGTCTACTGCATCAATGGATCGCTAACGCACGTTCTACCCGACGCTAACAATGCGCCCAACTACTTGGCGTATGGCGTGTGCCCCCACGCGAAGCGCCACACGCTCGAACACTGGCACGCGTGTTCCACCGAAGCGGTTCAATGGCTCATCATCGGAAGCGATGGACTCGAGCCACTTGCGCGCTGGCTCAGAGAAGCAGGACAAGACCGCTTGTACACAGCAAATCGCTCGTGGCTGCAACGCAGGATGCGAATGGAATTTGCCCAAACGCCTCATGCCCATGACGACGCAACGCTCGTTCTTGTCCATCGAAACGAGGAGAAGTCTCCATGCGCGTCATAGTCAATCAGGAGACCGTCGACCTCGACGACAGCGCGCTGCTCGGGGTAGGTGGCGAAGCCAACGTGTACGCGCATGGCCCCTTCGCCATCAAGATCTACCGCGGACTCCGCAAGGCTGAACTGGCAGCTCGCATTCGCAAAGTACGCGCCTTCCCGCAAGGGCTCCCCACCTCTGTAGTAGGCCCTATTGAGATCGTGAGCGACACGTTGGGAGTCCCGGTTGGGTTTGCGATGGCGAAAGCGA
>JAHFDX010000045.1:0-10048 GCA_023248785.1 Myxococcales bacterium | reverse complement strand
GGCAAGTGGTTATTACGAAAAAACCGAGCAGGACGAGTAACAAATGTAGCCGTGCTCGAACGATTTCGCGATTTGCGCGACACACTACGTGAGTTGCATGCTCGAAACGTAATCGTTGGCGATCTCAACGACGGCAACGTCCTTGTCGGGGCAAATGAAGTTCGCCTCATCGACTGTGACTCGATGCAGTACGGTGCATATGCATGCCCGGTTGCGCATGAACGCTACTTGGATCCACGCCTCCTCGGCGTGGCCTTCGGAAACGCGCCCTGCTTTACGCCTGAGACAGATTGGTACGCCTTCGGTGTACTGGCAGTTTCGGCATTGCTGTTTGCGCATCCGTATGGGGGCACCCATCCGCGCGTCGGGGCGCTGCACTTACGAGCAAAGGAACGCATTAGCATCGTATCTAAAGATGTTACGTATCCGGGGGCGGCTGCGCCTCTTCATAGCCTTTCCGATGACTGGCTCGACTGGATTGCGCGCACGTTCGACAAGGGCGAACGCGGTGAGATGCCCGCGAGTCTTCTTGCAACGCGATTCGCTGTGTGCAAGCAGTGCGGCCTCGAACACGCACGAAGAGTATGCCCAGAATGTGCAACAACGGTCGTTGTCCCAACAACCATTGTCCGCGGCCGTATTCGCGTCACGAGGGTCCTTCGAACACAAGGATCCATTATGGGCGTGCGCATAGAACCAAGGCCGAGCACATGTACATGGATCTCGGGGGAATTGGTTCGGGAAGACGGTCACGTTATTGAGCGAAATGACCGAGCTCCGGATCGCGTTGTCCTTGCCGGTCCATCCGTCTACGTCGTGCGCGCAAATCGATACGTCGAATATGGCGACTACGGCGTGCGGGCGGAAGGCAGCACTGACTCCTTTCTCGGTGAAGCAGCGTTCGATGCAAACCTCGAGGGCGCGTTTGCCGTACGCGATAATTATGTAATTGAAGTGACAAGCGGACGACGACTTGGATGCGTCGTCGACGGGCGAACGTGGCTGCGCGTCGGCGAATCGCTTGGGTTTGCCTACTGCCAGACCGGAACACTCTCGCACGGGTTTGTATTTCGCACCGGCATCGGTGGACTCATTCGCGTTGAGATGCCGCAATTTCGAGGCAAGCTCGTGAACCTCGCAGCGCACTTCGATTCGGAGCACGTGCTTCTTTCCTTGATGCTTGACACGGACGGCGCACGCTCGGAAGAGCTGGTTCTCTTCCGCAGCGATGGCACGTGCGTCGCACGCACTCGGTTGACCGATAGCCAGATTGGCAGCGGTCGGTGCATAGCGTACGGCGCCGTGCTCATGGCGACCGACCTTGGTCTCGTCTTGCTTCGCAAGAGCCCGCTTCATTCCAAACACGCGGAGCTTGAAGTTACAAAACGGTTCCCCGACACGGCCGGGCTGGTCCCGACCGACGGGGAGCTTGTCGCTAGTTCGAAAGGTAGCCTCTATGTCGTTTACGATCGCGAAATTTCAGAACTCGCGCTGACCTAAGGAGAAAGAACATGTTGCCGTTACCAGCATTTTATCGACCCAATCAAGTCAAGGACGTCTACATTGAGCGTGCAGCCCTTGTGGCCGACGAGGCACGGGCGTTTCGCGAAAAAAACCGCGTGGCCCCATCAGCGCGAGATCAATATCGCGTCGCTGCGTTTGGGATCGATTGTCAAATCGGATTTTCCGTTCCGGGCGCGAGTCTATTTGTTCCCGGCGCTGTGCAAGACACAACGCGGACGATCGAGTGGCTGTATCGGAATCTCGACAAGATCACGGGCGTCCATTTTTCGCTCGACACGCATCGCATGTTTCAAATTTTCCATCCTGCCTGGTGGGTCGACGCGCAGGGCAATCACCCCGCCCCGTTCACCCCAATCTTTCACAAGGACGTCGTCGCAGGGACTTGGACCAGTGTGTCCCACCCGCGCGAAGCACTCGAATACACAAAACGCCTCGAGGCCACGGGGAAATACGTGCTCACGATTTGGCCGTACCACACGCTCCTTGGTGGTGTTAGCCACGCACTCGTTCCAGCACTCATGGAAGCCTCAATTTTCCATGCAATTGCGCGTTCACATCAGACGCACTTCGAAACCAAGGGAACGCACGCGCTCACCGAAAACTACAGCGTCATGAGCCCCGAGGTACGCGAGCTCGGTGGCAAAACAGTCGGCACATTCAACACACCGTTCTTCAAGTTGCTCATGGAGTACGACCGCATCTACGTATTCGGGCAAGCAAAATCGCATTGCGTGCTCTCGACGTTGAAGGACTTGCAACGTGAAGTCGAACAGGTGGACCGCAATCTCTTGAAGAAGATCTGGATCCTCGAGGATGCGATGAGCCCAGTTCCGGCTCCCGCGATTTCTCCGTTGCCAGACGAGCTCAACTTTCCGCGGATCGCAGACGAAGCGATGGCGGACTTCGCGAGGGCGGGCATGGTGCTCGTAAAAACAACTGACGAAGTTACATTTTAAGGAGACACGTTATGGCAATGCATTCGAAAACGGACGTACAACTGTTACTCGCACAGGCAACGGCCTCGGGCGTCCTCAGCCATGGCACGTCGTCCATCATCACGGGCAACCTAGGCAACATCGTGATTGCTGGCGCGGCGGGACTTGCGATGGAGAACATTGAAGCCTCTGACGTCACGCTTGTGACGCTCCTCATCGACGCAAGCTCAAGCATCCATGACGGTGGACTCACGCAAAGTGTACGCGATGGACATGCGGCACTGCTCGACGCATTTGCCAAGAGCCGCGAGAAGGATTCGATTCTTGTCGCGACATGGCTTTTCCATTCGGAACTTCAAGTGCTTCACAGCTATGTCCCCGTGAGCCAAGCGATGCGACTCACGGACGCAAACTACAATCCCTGTGGATGCACAACGCTCTACGATGCGTGGTGTGATGGACTTACTGCCAACGTCGCATACGCGGAGAGACTTCGAACGTTCGGAACACCATGTCGAAGCATTGCGGTGGTGATGACGGACGGCGCAGATTACGGAAGTAAACGCTCTGCAAAAGACTGCGCGTGCATTAGTCGTGATCTTTTGAAAACCGAACAATTTACGCTCGCCTTTGTGGGCGTCGGCGACCAGGTCGCATTTCGCAAGGTGGCCGATTCAATGGGCGTTCCATCCGGCAACGTGCAGGTTGAAACTGAAGCACGTTCGTCGAATGTGCGGCGTATGTTTCACATGGTCAGCCAGTCCGCATTGCGCGTGAGCCAACGCACTGTGCAACCGGGGGCCGGCTTCTTTTCCCCGTAAAGACAAAGTACAAATGACGCGTTCCCAACTCACTCACGAAGACAAAGCGTTTCTTTCAACCTACGACCCCGCAACGTACGAAAGGCCGGCGGTTACGGTGGATCTTGTCATCCTGACGATCCTCGACGACCGCCTGGTGCTTCTGCTCGTTCAGCGCAATGAGCCGCCTTATCGAAAGAAATGGGCATTGCCTGGAGGCTTTGTCCGCGTAGGCAATGGGAAAAGTAGTCGCGGAGAAGACCTCCTCGAAGCTGCGCAACGTGAGCTCTCCGAAGAAACGGGACTTCCAACAGACGATATCTTGCTCGCGCAAATCGGCGCTTTCGGTGCTCCCATGCGCGACCCTCGCATGCGCGTGGTGAGTATTGCCTACGCAGCTCTCGTGCGGCCAACCCTCGCCCCGTTCATTCAGGCGGGCGGAGATGCCGCTCGAACGGAATGGACTGCGCTCAACGATGCGATGAAGATGCCGCTCGCGTTCGACCACCCGGAGATCGCATCGAAGGCTCTGCAGTGGCTGCGCGACCAACTGGTTAGATCTTCGATCGCGCGCAGCTTGCTTCCGCCTACATTCTCAATCGCAGAATTGAGAAGAGTGCACGAGGCAATACTCGACGTCTCAATCGATCCCGGCAACTTTCGAAAGCGATTCCTGCGCATGATCGACGACAGCGTGATTGAGCAGGCGCCCGGTCGACGAATCACGGCATCAAAACCTGCCTCTGTGTATCGCTTCGTTGATACCGGCCGCAGCTGAACTCTGCCTGGCGAAACTATGATAGAGGAATCCGCATGCGAACGCTCAAGCTCGGTGATTTACAAGCGCGCGTAACTGGAGGAGTCGACGGGGAGGGCTCTGGCGCCGGCCCGATTGTGGTCCTTCTTCACGGCTTCGGCGCGCCGGGTGATGACCTTGTATCGCTTCATCGGGTAATCGATGCCCCGAAGGAAACACGCTTTGTGTTTCCACACGCGCCTATCGCCCTGCCACCCATGTACGGCGAGGGTCGCGCATGGTGGATGGTCGACTTTGGCAAAATCGAAGAGGCCGCACGGTCGGGGGATCCGCGTATCCTCACGCACAACGAGCCCGAAGGCCTTGATGCGGCGCGATCCCTTCTCGATGGGTTGCTCGATGCCATCGAAAAGGAACTGTCGCCATCCCATTTAGTCGTCGGTGGCTTTTCGCAAGGCGCCATGCTGTCGTGCGATGCGCTTCTGAGGTCCGAACGCAACGTGTCCGGACTCGTAATGCTCTCGGGAACGATGGTGGCGGCGAACGCGTGGCTCCCACGGTTGGAAGCTCGCAAGGGGCAACGCGCATTCCTGAGCCACGGCACGAACGACCCTATTTTGCCGCACTTTGTGAGCGAAGCGCTCGTGCAGATTTTTCGCGAGAACGGATGGGACACGACGTGGGTTCCCTTCCGCGGGGGACACGAGATCCCAATGCCCGTGCTCGCTGAACTCGGTTCGTTCTTGCACGCATGCACCGGGTAACCTGGCAAAGGGCCACGCTTGTCGCCTTTGTGCTGACAGGTGTCCTTCTGGCCGTACTTGCGCTCGCGCATGGCGCACTGTCGCGTACATACAGCGGGCGAACGCCTTGGCTCGGTGTACGCGTTTGCGTGACAGGAGTCGTCTTCGCCGCAGGCTCGATCGCATGGAAGGGCCTCGTTCCGGACTCCTTCGCTCCTGTGTCCAACAAGCGCATTGCCATCTCTATCGGCGGAACGCTCGCGCTTCTTGCGGGCAGCTTGGGGTTAGATGCTCTCGCTCGTGTTACCGGATGGAATACGTTTGACGGATCCGCGCAAGTGGCTGCGGAAGTACGGCGAATGGACAGTTCCGAATTCGCCCTCGCAAGCGTGATCATCGCGCTTGTGCCAGCCGTCGGCGAGGAGCTGTTTTTCCGCGGGTCTATGCTCCCCTACTTGTTCAAACGACAACCCGCGTGGGTGGCTATTGTCACTTCGTCAGTGCTATTTGGCGCTGTCCACGGCTGCACCAAACAAGGCCTCCTTGCGGGGCTCTTGGGCCTCATTCTGGGATGGGTGCGAATTCAGGCGGGGCTTGTGGCGAGCGTGTTGGCGCATGCGTCAAACAACTTCGCTTTCGCGTGGCTCGCCCGCTCGGTCCCGAACGATCTCCCTCTTCCCATTGCGTTCGCATTGAGCTCCTTGCTTGGCGCATCCGGGGCGTGGCTTCTTGCGCGTAGCGGGAGTAGCGTCGCTTCGCATGACGGCCGTATTTGACCCGAACGCCGCAGCAAGTGAAAACGCAGGGATTTTCGGGCTTCCGTTCACAATGGAGGAGGCGAAGGTGGTCGTTGTGGCCATCCCATTTGCGGCCACAACCTCCTATGGTGGCGGAGCCGAGAGAGGACCCCAAGCGATTTTCGACGCGAGCAAGCAAGTAGATCTCTTCGATGGGGAAACCGGAAAGCCGTACGAAGTCGGTATTGCCATGCTCGAGACATCACCAATGGTCACGAAGTGGCACGATGAAGCACGCTCACACGCCAAACGAGTGATTGATTGTGGCGGGATTGTTGAGGGAGACCTTGAGCTCGAACGGTCCCTAAGGTCCGTCAACGAACTCACCGGAAAAATGTGCAAATACGTTTACGAAACGACAAAGAGCCTCGTCGCACGCGGCAAGTGGATTGCGCTGATTGGTGGTGATCACTCCACTCCATTTGGCGCCATTGAAGCGCTCGCAGAGCAGAACCCTGGCATGGGAGTCCTTCACATTGACGCCCACGCTGACCTTCGCGTGGCGTATGAAGGGTTCACGCATTCGCACGCGTCGATCATGCATAACGTCGCCGCGCTCGTTCCAAACGTTGCCCGCATTGTGCAAGTAGGCATTCGCGATTACTGCGAACAAGAGGCGGATTCGATTGCTTCATCCGCGGGCCGAATTACGACGTTCTTCGATCACGAGCTTGCACAAGATCTCTTCAATGGGGTGCCGTGGCGCACAACGGTCGAACGCATCGTCGTTGCGTTACCCGATCGCGTGTACGTATCGTTCGACATCGACGGTCTCGACCCAGCGTTGTGCCCTCACACGGGGACACCCGTTCCCGGCGGCCTCTCGTTCCAAAAGGCATCGTACCTCGTCGGCGCCGTCGCGCGATCTGGGCGCACCATCGTGGGTATCGATGTGAACGAAGTGGTCCCCGGTCCTGACGGCGATGAATGGGACGGCAACGTCGGCGCCCGCATTCTGTACAAATTGATTGGCTGGATGGTCCGATCCCAACAGAAAGGCAACTAGCCGAAATCGTTGACGTGATCGTCGACGCGCGAGCCCCCCTACTCGTCACGAAACAAGTCATCCAGATACTCGATGTGAGCCCCGTGGCTCAACTTGTGCGCGTACGTACGGTGCGACCATTTAGCTTGATCGAGCATCAAAGAGAGTTTCTGCGGATCGCCTTTCGCTCCGTCGTATTCGCCGTATGCAATCACGAATGGCCGCATGCGTTCGCGAGATATCTTTGGCAGTTCGTGCAGAACGCCTCCCGAAAATGCTCCAAAGGTATCGACGTCGACGTCGCCTCGCGCTGCGAGCATCGTCAGAAAATAGGCCCCGTTCGATGAGCCGGCGAGAATCACGCGCGTAAACGTCGCACCAAGCTTCGCTTCGATCGTGCGGCGCGTGTCCATCCATTGCGCAACCAATATGTTTGCGCGTTTTTCGTATGCCGCGCGCGATGTTGGCCATGCGTACCAATCTACAAACGGCGAAGGCCCGATACCGCGAATTCCTTTTGGAATCAACGCAACGTAGCCAGTTCGCGATGCATGCGTCGACACAATGGAGAGCACCTTGTGTTTTTGCACCGGATCACCGTTCGGCGGAATGATCCCGTGAAGGTATATGAGCAGCACTCCCGGATGGTGGTCCCGACTTGCGGGTACGACAGCACACGCACTATTGGTAACTTCGATGGTTCCATCTGTGCACCACGCGGAGGGCTCCCCCAGCAGCACTGGCTCTGTGCTCGACATCGACGTCGAGGTCCCGAGAGAAGGCTCCGAGCCGGACAGAATGCGACCATCGGGAGCATTATGTCCGAGCGCAGGAGGGGCCGAAGGCCGCCCGGTCGTGGTTGACGTCGAGCTGGACAACGCATCCAACCCTGGGCTTCGCTCCTTCGAACACGCACAAACGACGAGCAAAAATCCGTACTTTTGAAACATCGTCAATCGATGTGAATCGATACCGGCGTTCCCTTCCCCTCGGCTGGGATAAGCACACCGTGCCACTGCTCGGGGACCTTGGGCTCGGTCCGTTCGAAGAGGTACAGCGCATCGCGTGGCGACAAGTTGATGCATCCGTGACTCTTGGGTTGACCAAATGCGTCGTGCCAGTAGGCGCCGTGCAGCGCAAAACTCCCTGCGAAGAACTGCACATACGGCACATCATCCACGCGGTACCTTTGATCCGGCTCACCATCGGTACTTTTTGCCGGCTGCTCGTCGCCTTTCATGCGCGTCGTGACGTGTTTCTTGTGAATGCGGAAGAGGCCGCGAATCGTGCTCTTGGTCTTCTCGGGATCCTGCGCGCCATCGACCCCGGTAGAGACCAATGTAGCGTAGAGTGGCTCAAGCCCTCGGTAGAGCACCAGCACCTGACGCATGATGCTGACGTCGATCCATACTTCGTCCTTCCCAACCCCCGGAGGGAGCTCGTCCACCTTCAGAGCACGTGCAACTTGCTTTGCACGTACAAGATATCGCTGTCCCGAGGGAGCACCCGCTGGCGGCGCAAGGAGCTCGTAGTATTTCTCGCTTCCCAACCACGTTTCGTTTGCAGATATTGAAGCGCGTTCCTGCACAGCAATTTCGTAGTCGGTGGAAACGGCACCACGCTCGCCCAGGCGAAAGACGTGTGCAGGCTTCCATGCAGGCCAAATGAGCGGCAGATGGTCAGCAGCCTCGCCTTCACGCGTGAGCTCAACACCAGCAAATGCGGCGAGCTTCGCAATGCGCATTCGCTCGATCGGAACGACCAGGTGCTCGGTCGTGATGAAGTAGCCGCGATCGTCGTGCGCAAACGCGGTGAGAAAGGAGAGCCGCATTCCGGGCCATACCCGACCGCCTGTAAGCGCCCTCGAGGAGAGTTTTTCCCCCGCAAGGTTATGAATTTGTCCTCCCGAGGCCAGTGGCTCGGGAGGAGCCTCGCTCGGTAACGGAAGCACCGGCCACCGCTTCCGATCGGAACGCTAGTGCCATAGTTTGTCCAGGCCTTCGCGTTTCGCTTCGACGTTCCCTTCGATCTTCTTGATCTGCGCGTGCGTCGGAAGCCGAGTGTAGAACGTGGCGCCCCACGAAGTGCCATACACGTACGGCAAGGGCTCTTGACGTTTCGGCGGGTGGGCCATGGCAAGCTTCACCGTGGGGTCATCAAGGTTCGTCGTTACGCCCTCCACGCCGTCGCAAACGTAACCCCGGGGATCGATTTGATACCAACCGCGCACGCATCCCGATTTCGAAACCGGTTCAATGGATCGACCAACTAGCGCACCAGCGCGAAGATAACCAACCTTCGTCGATTCAAAGGACGGCGATTCATAGATCCATGATTGAAGCTGTGTCGTCGACAGCCTGGGCTTCGAAATCGCGGGCGGAGGCGCGATGGGAGCAAGCTGACTCACCAACGCTACAGGCGCGGAATGGACTGCCGTCGCCACGGGTGCGGAAACGCTCCCTTCATTTCTGGGCCTTGCGGAACAGCCGACAACCAACAGGAAAAACCACGCGCGTCGCACGCTCTCTGTTTGGCCGAAAGTTGATGCGAAGGAAAGTATTCGGTGAATCCCGCTTGCAATTGGATCCCATGGTACCTTGCGGCTCGTGGTCGAATCCTTCGAAGGGGCCCTGCTTGGCAATCGCTATCGCATCGGGCACCTGCTCGGTCGTGGCGCAATGGGCTCCGTCTATGAGGCGATCGACGAGACTGCAAATAGGTCAGACTTAGCCATCAAGGTCCTCGAAGGCATCGACACAAACCAGGCCGATGAACGACGGGCGCGGTTCTTACGCGAAGGATCCATCTGTCGAAACCTCGTGAGCCTTCACGCAGTCCATGTTCTCGACCACGGCGTCGACGACGAGCACGGCGTTCCATTTCTCGTTATGGAGAAGCTCGCGGGCTTCGATCTCGGCTCGATCATCCTTCATGCGTTACCGCTCGATCCCATGATCGCAGCGTGCGTTGCTTACCAAGCGGCAAAAGGTCTTTCGGACGCCCACGCAGCCGGCATCGTGCATCGCGACGTCAAGCCTTCGAATTTGTTCATTTCGTGTGATGAATCAGAGACCTGCCGCGTCGTTGTGATGGACTTTGGTCTCGCCAAGGTCCATGAGCCGCTCAATGCGCTTACGCGGTCGGGTGCATTTATGGGCACAGCTCTCTACATCGCACCTGAGCAGGCGATCAACGCCAAGACTGCAAGCGAGCGCTCCGACGTGTGGAGCCTCGGCATGACCTTGTATCACCTGCTGACGGGCGTGCCGGCCTTCGCCCAAGCAGGATCGTTCATGGCGTTGGTCCTTGAAATTACAGGCAGTGGGATACGATCTGCGCAAGATATCGCACCTTGGATTCCATCGGGGTTGACGCGCGCCGTTCACTCGCTCCTGTTGCGAGACCCCGCGAAACGATGTCCGAGCATGAGCGAGCTCATGTTGTTACTTTCGTCCGCAACAGGCGGAAGCGCCGCAACGCACTGTCTTCGGCGTGGCGATTTCGTCC
>JAHFDX010000569.1 GCA_023248785.1 Myxococcales bacterium | reverse complement strand
CGTGAGAATATTTTCGGCGGCGTAAGGTACCTTCGCATTCTTGCAAACATGTTCAACGGTGATCTCTCGCTCACGATCGCCGGCTACAACGCAGGAGACGGCGCAGTGATGCGTTACGGGGGAATTCCGCCGTATCAACAGACGCAGGAGTATGTGGTCGCCGTCACCAAATTTTATCGAACGTACCGCTCCGCAAACAATCCTGCCGAGGCAAGTCACGGCAAGGAGTGAGACGCTTACATTCGCTCGACAACGCCGATGCCAAGGAGCTGAAGTCCGTGCTTCAAGACTTCGCCCGTTCGTTCGCACAAATGCAAACGGCTCGCGCGGACGTCGGACTCCGCCTTGAGCACCGGAAGCTCGTTGTAGAAGGTGGAAAATACAGTCGCGAGCTCGAACAGGTATTCGCAGAGGACGTGGGGGCGCAACGCTTTCGATACCTCTTCTACGGCCTCGTCGAAGCCCAGTAGCTTGCGGACAAGGATGCGCTCCGTCGGCTCGAGATTCGTCACTTTGCCTGGCGAAATTCCCTGATCCGATGCCTTTCGTAGGATCGAGCGGATGCGCGCGTAGGCGTACTGAAGATAAGGCGCCGTGTTGCCGGTCAGCGACAATGCCTTGTCCCACGAAAATGTAACCATCGTGGTTCTGTCTTTACTTAAGTCGTTGTATTTGACAGCACCGATCCCAACCACGCGAGCCACTTCGCGCGCTTCCTCCTCGGTGAGATCGGGGTTGCACTGGCGCGCAACTTCCAAAGATCGCCGTTCGGCCTCGTCGAGCAGCGTTTCAAGCCCAATGAGGTTGCCGTCACGGGTGGAGATAGTGCCTTCGGCAAGCCGCATGAGCCCAAACCAAACATGTTCCATGCTAGCGGGCACGCCCAGGCGGCGGCCGGTTGCGAAGAGTTGTTTAAAATGGAGCTGCTGACGTTCATCCGTGACGATGATGATGCGCGACGCGTTCCAACGTCCAACGCGGTATAAAAGGCCTGCAACGTCCGTCGAACCGTAGAGAAATCCGCCGTCAGCCTTGCGGATAAGAAAGGGTGGTAGCGCGTCGCCGTCGGTTGCCTTGTCAAAGCGCACAACGATCGCGCCCTCACTCTCTTCGGCAATGCCCTTGTCGAGTAGCGTCTGCACTGTGCCGGCAAGTTGATCGTTGTAGAAGCTCTCGCCGAGAACAACGTCGAAGTTCACATCGAGCCTACGGTACACGCGGTCGAACTCGTGCATGGACACGTCGATAAACTGCTTCCAGAGCGCGACGTTTTTTGGATCGCCTTGCTGCAACTTTACGAGCTCGCCGCGCGCCTCCTTAAGAATGGGTGGCGCATCGGCAGCGGCACCATCATCCCCCTCATCGGCTTGGTTCTTCTTCCCGAGCTCGGCCTTTTGTTGCTTCTCGAGCTCCACGAATTTCACGTACAGCCGGAGCAGCTCTGAAACCGGATTTTCCTCGAATGCTTGTGGATCGAGCCACTTGCGATAGGCGACGATCAACTTGCCAAATTGCGTGCCCCAGTCGCCGAGGTGATTGTCTGCGACCACCGTGTATCCGACCGCCCGCATCACGCGTTTGAGGGCGTCGCCAATGATGGTCGAGCGTATATGTGCAATGTGCATTGGCTTCGCCACGTTGGGTGACGAGTAATCAATGACCACAGTTTGACCCGTGCCGACTTGACGCAACGAAGCAGCCTGGGAAACGGCATCCCTCAACCACGCATCATGAAGATGAATGTTAACAAAGCCGGGCCCGGCCACCTCGGTTCGAGCAACCGCTGGGTGGGTAAAAAGGGCGGCCGCAAAGACCTCGGCCAGCTCGCGAGGATTTCGCTTCAGCTTTTTCGCGAGTTGCATCGCGGAGGCCGTTTGCAAATCGGCCACTTGTGAGCTCGCCACTCCGATCCTTTGGCCGGCCTCGTCGCCAAAGGTGCCTCTTAAGGAGGTGGCTCCCAGCTCCGCCAGTTCATCGATCAGCACAAGCATGACGCAAGGCAGCGTAGCCCAAAGTGCAGGTCAAGGACGAGGCGCGCGCTCAGCCACCTAGATCAAGGTTGCACGGCCACGATTTCAAGTCACACTCTGGCGGGGCGGGCTCTTGCGGACGGGGAGCTTGCATGGTTGCGGTACGGTTGACCTTTGTCCTCTTGGCGGCTGGGCTCGCCTCGTGTTCGACGCCACCCACGGTGGGCTACACGACGGTCGATATCTCCACCGACGCTCCGCTACGTGTTGCGAATCGCGTTCGTATCGATGCGTTCGCCGACGATTGGACGTGGGAGGGCACCCGCGAGAGCGCCATCGCCACAGATGCGTCCTGGCCGATCTCTCTAACGATTGCCCCGAACACATCCAATACGACACGACGATGGTTACGAATTCGCGCGTGGAACGATGGCGTCGTCGCAGTCACAAACACGATGGCCGACAACTACCCCGCAGCAAGCCGGACGGGCTCGAACGAAACGCAACCTTCGCGCGCCGTTATCATGGATCGATTGGCGTTCGTGGACGTCTCGGCCGACAACTCCGCGCACGTAGCCATTGTGCTCTACCGCGCGTGCGCAGGGACCGAGAGCGATTGGAGCGCACGCACCACATGCGTCGATACGGCGGGAGTGCGCGTCCCCGCTCCCGCTGCAGCGAGCGACGCTCTGGAACCTTTGCAACACGACGGGCGTGATTGCCAAACTCCTCTGCAACCTGATCGTCTCGGGGCAGAGGGCACCCCACTCTATAACGATCAAGTGTGCATTCCAGGCGGTGCATTCGTTGTTGGTGCCCGGCGCGCGTTGGCCATGAAGTCCTCCATCGAGACCGACGATGACTTGCCGGCCCTCGAACCGCGCGTATTCGAAGCGCCGACGATGCGCGCAGATCGCTACGAAGTGACGGTTGGGCGCTGGCGCGATGCCGTAGCCCGTGGATTTTCGCCACCATCGGCCCCACGCGAGGGAAACTCCACGTTCGCCAATGAAATGACCGGCAATGGCCAAGCGTTTTGCACGTACACGTCCAAAGCCTTGCCGGCAAAGAACAACCGCGATGCATTCGCCGTGACCTGCTTAACGGGCGAAAGCGCGGCTGCATTTTGTAAGTTCGAAGGCGGCGATCTCCCAAGCGACGAAGAGTGGGAGTGGCTCGCGTCCTCAAGCGGCAGAGCAACTGCCACGCTGTTCCCCTGGGGC
>JAHFDX010000044.1 GCA_023248785.1 Myxococcales bacterium | reverse complement strand
ACAAGCTTCAGCGAATGGGTCCCTGGTTTTTACGGTACTCCGAATGCGGACAACAGCGACGTGGCGTGCTACTAACCGTTCCCCCGTAAATGCAACAGAAGAAGATCTATTTCGTGAGCCTCGGTTGCGTCAAGAACCGAGTTGATTCCGAAGTCATGCTCGGTGTCGCCACGCGCGAGGGATTCGCATTATCCAGCGACGCGGATGCAGCCGACGTCATCGTTGTGAACACGTGTGGCTTCATCGGAGAGGCAAAACGCGAATCGGTCGAGACCGTACTGGAGCTCGCCGAGCTGAAGGAACATGGACAGTGCAAGAAGCTCGTTGTGACGGGTTGCCTAGCTCAACGGTATCCGGGAGAGCTTGCGAGCGAGATGCCCGAGGTCGACCACTTCCTCGGCTCAAGCGACATGCTGAAGCTTGCAAACGTTTTGCGGGACGAAACCAACGAACGCATGCTAGTCGGCAATCCGGCGGACTGGGTCATACGGGCAAGCGATCCGCGCGTGCTTACGGAGTCGCAAGCAAGCGCATACGTCAAAATCGCCGAAGGTTGTAACCGCACGTGTTCCTTTTGTGTGATCCCACAAATGCGGGGCAAACAACGCTCCCGGCTCGCCGATGACGTGGTTGCCGAAGTGGAACAGCTCGTAGATCAAGGCGTGCGTGAGATTCTCCTCATCTCACAAGACACCGTGTCGTACGGCCGTGACTTGCCAGCAAGCGAGCGGACCAAATTGGCAGATCTCGTGGAACGCGTTGCGAATGTTCGCGGCGTGCATTGGGTGCGGCTCTTCTATTTGTATCCCGAAAACCTCGATGCGAAATTGCTCGATGTCGTCGCAAACCATCCGCGCATGGTCAAGTACGTCGACATGCCGCTTCAACACGCGAGTGACACGATGCTCACGCGTATGCGTCGTGGGCATGGCAAAGATCGCCAGCGTCGCGTGGTGGATCGCTTGAAGAACGCGATTCCCAATCTCGCGTTCAGAACCGCATTCATCGTGGGCCATCCGGGCGAAACCGACGCCGAGTTCGACGAGCTTTGCGAATTCGTCACGTGGGCCGAGTTCGATCACGTGGGGGTCTTCCGCTATTCGGACGAAGAGAGCTGCCGAAGTTTCACACAAGATGAAAAGGTTCCCACGCGTGTCGCGGCATCGCGGTATCGCAAGCTCATGGGGCTCCAGCGCAAGATTGCGCGCGCCCGTAACAAGGCGCGTATCGGATCTGAACTCGAGGTGCTCGTCGAAGGCGTCAGTGAAGAGCACGAGTTCGTGATGAAAGGGCGTCACGAAGGCCAAGCTCCTGACGTCGATGGTCAGGTTTACCTATCGGGTTCGGACGTCCGCGCGGGTTCGTTCGTTCGCGTCCAGATTTCGCAGGCAAGCGATTACGATCTCGTTGGTGAAGTGATCGAACCCGTACGCACGCGCCCGGTGCACAAACGAAGAATCACCCTCCCGGTGCTTGGAACGCGATCCGCTCAAAAGTGGCAGTAGTGGTTACTTAATAGGAACGGACGGGCCCATGTAGGCGATGTTTCCCGCACCGTGTCCCGCTTGCGCACTGACCCGAACGCGATCCGTCTCTTCTGTCGTGTCAGGAACATCGAGGGCAAACGTGCCGTCGGTTTTTCTTTTTGTCGCAGAAGCAAGGATATGCGCATTGCGAACAGGAAATCGAAAAGGTTGAGTTCGTCCATCGCCGTAAGCGCGCCCCGTAGGATTCGAACCGAGCGCCGCGGCGGGGACTTGCGAGCGACACGAGCGACACATGTGGGCCCATTTGGTCTTTCCGCTACGCTCGAAAAAGCGCTTGTGGGTCACGAGCATGATCCATCCGGTTTGGTGTCATGACTTGCCCTATCGCCACACATCCACATTCACATTCCGCGGACATGCTTAATGTAACCGACCGGAATCACTTTCGGTCGTATTCTTTCCTGAAGGAATTGGTGGCCTTGCCGTCCAACGAACAGGCGGAAGAAAGGAGGCAGCGATGCGTTTTGCAACATGGTTGGGGATTGGCATGGCGCTGATGAGTGTTCCTGCACTTCTCTGCGTCGCAGATTCGTCGATGGCCAGCGCCGCGGCATCAAAGCCTGCGCTTGCGAGCATTCCCGTCTTTGATCTCGAAGCGCGCGAGGCACATGCGCCCAAGAACATCCAAGTCAAACTCGCCAAAATGCGAGCAGCCATCTCTGCGAAGAAACACACATACAAGGTCGGATATACAACCGCGCTCGACATTCCTCTCAACCAGCTCGCTGGCGCGAAGAGACCCGCAGACGCCGAACAACAAATCAAGGCACGCAAAGCGGAATCACAATCAACTCCTCCGAGCGATGAGCCTTCCGTATCGGCATCGAGCTCCATGCCCGCCACGTACGACTTGCGCGATCCTGGCCCTGAGGGAATTTCGAAGGTAAGTCCGATCCGTGATCAGGGAGTTTGTGGGAGCTGCTGGACGTTCTCAACCATCGCCGCGTACGAATCAAACTTCATCAAGCGCAATCTCACGCCGCTCAATTTCTCTGAACAAGAAATCCTTAACTGCACGGGCGGAGGCGGTTACGCGTGCGATGGCGGCATGTCCGGTGGTTGGCCCTCCACGGTGTTCAAAAAGCTGATGAGCTACAAGGGAGGCATTTACCTCGAATCGGATTTTCCTTACACCGCCGGTGGCGGCGTCCCCGGAAGTTGTCCGAATCCGTTTCCCTATTCAAAGAAGAGCTACCAAGTTAAGGACTGGGGACACGTGGGGTGGACGCTCAATCCCACCGTCGAGCAGGTGAAGAAGGCCATCATCGACTATGGGGTTCTGTCGGCCCTGGTGTTTGTGACCGACAACTTTGCGGCGTATGCGGGAGGGGTTTTCAACGAACCGTTACCCGCCGATTGGGGAGTCAATCACGCAATCAACATCATCGGATGGGATGACAGCAAGAACGCCTGGCTTCTCCGAAACTCGTGGGGAACTGGATGGGGCACATCGGGATTGCACCCGAAAATCGTGCTCGCAAAGAAGAGCAAAGCACCGCCGGATCCGCGAGGCTATATGTGGATCGACTACAAAAGCTCAAACATTAGCGACTTCGTTTGGGTACTCGCTCAGAAGATTTGAGCCCCTCCCTGGCAAAGCATCACGTCACTTCGGTTCGGACCTTTCGCAAACTTGCTCGCTTGCTCCGCGCTTTGTTCTCATTGACAAAGAATGATCCGTCGCCTCGGCGTTCTCAGCTTCGTCTTCACGGCCTGCACCGCTTCGGCCGAACCAAGCAACACTCCGCCTACTACGCCGGTGGCTAAGGCCAAGCCATCTGCAGATGAGGCGCCCGATCGCGATTCGCACGCCATGTTGCTCTTTCCCACCATCCGCATCGGCATGGGCGGTGGGATTCATCCGCATTCTGGAGGCGGCGCTACTGGCTCATTCAACTTCGACGCGGGCGTTGGATTTCGATTTCCCGTCGCACGACGGTTTGGGCTCTGGCCCGAACTTGCATACAGCTCCGCGACGGACGACTTTTTTGGCGGAAAGTTCATGGCGGTTGGCATCGGGCCGCTGTACGGAACCTCGATGCTTGCCGTAGGATGGTCGCCCCGTTTCGTGCTCGGAGCAGCGCGCGGCGAACTCGCGATCGGACCGCGCAATTCGCTCATGGGGAGCGTCCTTTACAATATCCTTACGCTCGAAATAGGCCACCAATGGTTACATACCACATCGCGTGATGATCACGAGTTTCGCTTCATGCTGGCGCTCGATGTCGCGCCAATCTGTGGATTTTTTCTGGCCGCACACGCGGTCTCGACGGTCGCCGGCTCCCTCAGCGGACGGTGATCCCACAGTCGGGCGGCGCATCGAAAAGATGGATAGATTGCGATCACGCGCGGCGGCCTCTTGTGTTCGGGTTCGTGTTCCAGGTCGCGGTCATGGCCCTGGTCGCACTCGATGCGCTTGCCAGCAATTTGCTGGGCTTCGCCGCTACTTCGTCGTTGCGGGCGTGCAAACTTTCACTGACGCGGGCGCCCATTTTCCGCCAACGCACGTGAAGAGTTGAAAACAGTCGAGTTTGGTTCCCGTCCCTGGATCGGTCTCGACCGTATTCACGGCTTTGTTGCTGCCTGAGCTGCACTCCGGCTTGCTCGTCGAACTGGCCGCCGTTGCAGTCGGGGCGCTGGCTGCCTGTTCGGTGCTTTCGGTGGTGGGTTCGGCCGTTGCGCTGCAACCACTTCCGATGGCAACAAGGGTCCCGACGAGTAGAAAATGGGCGAAGAACTTCATGTAGCTGCTCCTGACGATTGCGACGCGCACAACTATTTTGGCCGTGCGCACAGGTCTCGAACCCGCACACCAGTCACGGCACTAATTAATAAAGCAGTCAACTGCTTTTTATGTTAGTGGCTTCGCCGTCGATGTCAGCGCTTGTGGTGCTTCCCCGTCTTCGGTGCCGCTGGAGGCACGGGCAGCTGGTAATCGCGCCACACGTGATTCCACGTCCCCAGATCGTCCGCGTCGAAACCATAACGGTGGCGCACAAGTACATTTCTCCCGCAACGTTCTTGTCGCCCTTTTGGAGAATCTGCATGTCATACGCATCCGCACCGGCTCCGCGGAGCGGTCGTGTCACAAGTAACAACGCGGGTGATGAAAAGCTGTGGTCAGGTTTTCGCGCTAGGTTCAACCCGTAGTCCGGCTCGAGCGCCTGAACCGAGAGCACCTTGCCCTTCAGGATTACGCGCTGCTCGTTGTTGTCGCCAAGCCAATCATGAATTCGGTTTTCCTCACCATTCCCACCCAACGTCACGGAAATGTCGTCGATGGGTACGTGCTCTAGCGTGGCCAGCTCGCTCTTCGGCGCGTCCGGCCATGCTCCTTCAACACGTCCTTGAACTTGCCGGAGTTCGCGCTCTGTTGCAGTGCGACGGCGATGGTTCCGCAGTTCTTCCACGCTTGCTCTGATGGGAGCGGATGGAACTTGTACGGCGTAAGTGCCCACGCGGCGCTCGTTGTTGTCGTCGCAATCGCGCATGCCCATACGAAAGCAAGTGCTTTCATTACATCTTCCTCCCCAAACCGCCGACATCGACTCCGTTAAGTAAGGCGAATAAGTTGAGTGCGTACACCCCCGATACAAGAAACAGGTCGTGGGCGGAGTTCTTTAGGGCTCCTTTTGAGCTTGGGGACGGAACCCGCGCTCAGGGATAATTTCCGTCCTTGGTGATCTCGCGTGCCATCGCAACGCCAAACGTGAAATCGGGATGGGCGATGTACCCGTCATTGGGTCCTGGATAACCGAGGTATGCGAACACCTTCTCGCCGCTGAAAAAGGCGACCTTCGCAAGCTGGACGGCGAACTCGAGCGGGCTATCGTCTTTTAGCGCAAGGTTGAGTGCCTCTTCGCGCTCCTCGGGCTTGATATCAGCAAATCGTTGACCATCAAAATGGTCCTTCGCGGCCGCATCGAGCAAAAAGGCGACAAGGCCGACATACTCCGCAGCGGGTAGTGCGTGATCGAAGAAGATCGCGGGCGCTCCCACGTCGACAGCACCCGGTGCACCGCTTGGATCGCGCTTTTTCCCCGGCACAACCACATCGCAAAATGCGGCGATCGTGCGACCTTGGTGCGTATTCGGAGCGCCGCCAAGGGACTCAAGACCGACTGGCAACTCATCCCCTCCCTCGGACTCGGGAAGCGTGACAGCGACGCCCATCGACGGATCGCAACGAGCCGCTGCAAACGCTGCACTCGCGACGGCAAGCAAGTCGAAAAACTCGCGTCGAGATACCTGAATTTTGCCTGTCCGTGATCTCAATCGGCGCATGCTATGCACGATCCTACCCCCTCTCGACCACACGTTCGGCGGTCCGTTCCGCGACCGCAGAGATCGTGAGCGCGGGATTAACGCCAAGCGCGTACGGCACCGCACTTGCGTCGCACACGTAGAGATTTTCATGGCCAAACACGTGCCCGTTTGCATCCACAACACCGCGCTCGGGTGCATCTGCCATCCGGCACGCGGAAAGAAGATGAGCGGATGTAGTGCCCGACAGTTTACGAGGCACGACGGGAAGCAACTTCACGCCCGATTTTGTGGACACGTCGGCGAGAAGAGCGTCTACCCGATCGAGATAGGCATCGTACGAAGTTCGATCACGCTCGGTTACATTTGGCGCGCCGGCAGAATCGATCGTGATGGCGCGGTGGCCGTCGGCCAAGCCGAGTGTTGAAAACGCGATGAGGCGATGAGGGTATACCGCCTCGACGAAACGCTTGTATTCCAATCCCCATGCTCGTTTCGGTACGAGGGGATCGTCCGTGGCTGCAAGCGATGCCGCAAGGATCGAGGGCTCAAGCCCTCCTCCTGGATGAAGCGTGAACCCATTTGATTCAAAGAAGTGAAAGCTCATCATGGCAGAGTTTTCCGACCCCATGAAGCAGGAGTATCGCGACAAGTCGTCGAACTCGGGCGGCAGGATCCCAATGAATCCGTGTTCGCCGTTGTTGTTAAACTCCTCCCCAACGCGACTCGAAAGGTGAGGCAGGTATCTCTTCGAGCGTAAAAGGAGCGCGGGCGTGTGTACGCCGCCACCCGCAATGAAGACCCGCTGGCCCCACACTTCGACTGGCGAGCCTGCGCGTGTGTAACGCACAACGTACCCTGTGCGTTCCGGCTCGACGTGATCCACGAGGCACCCGGGACGAATCTCTGCGCCGTGTAACTCGGCGAGCGGAAGATACGTGTGCAGCATGCTCATCTTCTTGTCGAAGACGCATCCCTGCGCGCAGAACCCACAGTGCTTGCAATCGGTGTAGTTGAGGCGCGCGCGATCGCAACTTGCGCCGGCAGCGTCCAGCATCTTGGCGAAGAGCCCACCCGCCTTTGGGATCTCGCTCCACGCAAACTGCCGGACTCTCAGCATGCGTTCAACGCGCTCGTAATACGGATCGAGCGCATTGCGTGAGAGCCCCTCGGGCCAGTATGGACGCCCATCGCCCGCGCGAACATCGAAGCTCTTTTGCGGGGCACGAAAGTGCGCACCGTCCATGGGGACGGATGCGCCACCGACCATCGATCCTGTGCGGAACGCGACGCCTGCACGTGTCACGACAAGGTCGATGACTTTCGCGATGTACCTTGGATCGTCGGACTGCATAAGATCCGAAGTGGTCCATCTTTGGCCACGCTCGAGCAAAAGAACGCGCATGCCTGCCTCGGCGAGGCGCGCCGCGGGAATCGCGCCGCCGTAGCCAGATCCGATGATGACCGCGTCGAATTGTTCCATCCCGCTCCTCGCGTCGCCCTTGCGTCCGACGTTTTCTCAGACTGCACAGTGATTGAAGTAGGCCACGAAGGCTCTCAGCGGCCTGGTCCGGAAGTCGTCACGGCTTGGCTCGTTGAGATGCTGAATGACGCATCAGCGCCTGCAATGCACTTGTTGAAGTTGTCTCTAGAAGTTCCCGGTATGCAGTAACAAATATCAGCATGAGGAGGCGCCGCCAGCATGCAGCCGCTAGTGTTGGTGCAACAGTCCTGAAACTCCTCCAATGTCACAACGGATGAGGTACCCCCCGGCGCTGCGGCTCCGCTTGGTGCGGTCGCCTGCGGCGTGACTTGACTCGCACCTTCGAATGAAATGGGCTCCTGATCCCCCGCACCACCACAAGCGACCGCACCCACAACCAACATCCCGATCAAACCGACTGCTTTCATTTCGACTGCCTCCATAAATATATAGTGATTGATTACTATGTAATGTCAAGTGCGTAATTCCCCGTAACGCTCAGCCTCTCGGTCCGCGTGCTACGCCCGTTCGGCACGCCCCGCATTTCGGCACGCCCCGCATTACTGAGCGGACGGCGGCGGTCGTCCTCGTCGACGTGCTGCGGCGACCTCAGAGCGCAACGACACACCGGTGAACAATTCGGAGGGACCAGGCAACTGGGCATCGGGCACAACAACGCGGGTGATGTTGTTACGCGTGCCGAACACGTAATCCCAAAGAGGCGACGTGAATCCGTAGTTGGCATTCGCGTCCGCAAAATGATGAGCGTAGTGATGAAGCCACATCCATCGCTCGAAACGCGTTCGCGGCGCTCGATGATGCATCGTGTGGTGAAACCACTCCGAGTACACATACCCAAGCACAGCCGCCTTGGTGAACACGACCGCATGCGCAACGCCCCCCCAAGGCCACGCAAGAAGAAAGAGAGCCACCGACAGCACCACTACGAGGGGTGCACGCTGCCGCATCTTCTCGGGAAACGAAACGCCCCCTTCGCGAGGATCTCGATGGTGGGCCATGTGCGCGTCAAAAAGGCGCCTTCCAAACCACCGCAAATGTCCAGCGTGGCGATGATGGACGTATTCGAGAAACGAAAAACAGAGCAGTCCCAAAATGGATGCGCCGAGCCAACTCATCCTAACCTTCCGTAATATAGAGAGTGACTGCTTTTTTTATTTGTCGAACCATTTCTCTCGAGGGTCGACGAGAAACGTGTGCTCACCGGCTGAGCAGGCACTCACACGCGCGCAACCCCCGCGCAACCCCGTGCTGGAGTGGCTCTAGACTTCTTGAGTGCGCGCTACTTGTTCTTGCCCGGCACACGCGCGGTAGCGATGATCATATCCATCAATGCACGCGCGCGGTTCGGGTCCGGCCGCGCTGCGAATTGCAACGACGCGCCCTGCATCGCAAAGATAAGCACGTCAAACAGGGCCTCAAAATTTCGGAGCTTCGCCTGCTCTGGAAAGAGGCCCCCCGCGACCAGGTGCATTGCTTGCGTATGCTCATCCACAATGGGACGAAGACCCGCGGCGAGATCAGGGTCCGTTGCCGCGGCACAGTAGAGCTCGTAGACCACGCGCAACGTTGGCGAACAGAAGATGTCCCATAAGCCCATGATCGCGCGTGGCTCGCTCACGCGACCCGTAACGCGCGCCAGCGACTGCCCATAAGATTCTCTGAGCTCCTGAAACAAGTGGGCCGCAACGCCAAGAACCAGGGCGTTCTTCGTTGGGAAGTAGCGGAAGAGGGCTCCTTGAGAGACCCCTGCCCGCTCGCAAACCATCGCGGTCGTGAAGTGCGTGTACCCGACGGTTTCTAGAGTGCGCGCCGCGCTTACGAGAAGAGCTTGCTGGGTGGTCTCGCGTCGTTCTTGTTGGGTCCGGCGTTTCGCTGGAACGGAGCTGGCCATGCCGCAACACTATCGGAATCAAAGGCCCAAAGCGCGCTCGAACGTAGACTGCATGCGAACGATCGCACCCTGACTTTCTCGCCGCGCACCCACTGTGAAAAGCAACGCTTGAACGAGACGGACAGAGCCTCATCGACAGCCATTTCCTCCGGTGACCGTGCGAGACGATCCCTGCGAACGGCTACATTCGTGCCGGCCGTCCGCATAACAGATGGTTCTTTTCGAGGTTGATTCCCAAGAGCACAGAACCAAAAGGACATGCGTGCATGCCGCCGCGCTGCGTATTTTCGTCGACGTACGATGCACCCGCGTTGTTGAGCTTCGCGCACGACAGCGTGGTCTTGTTCTTACTAACGAGAAGCCCCGTCATCGCAGATCCACTCGGGCACGCGCGCATTCCCGAGGCTTCCACCTTCGACCACGTCGTCTCGGACAATCCTGCTCCCCATCCCGGTTCGCAGAGGTAGCGATCTTGGTCAACGCGAACACCCGTCAGGTAGTGGCCTCCGCTACACGTGTGCATTCCATTGCGGTGCTGTCCCAGTACGCCCGTCTTGATATTGGGATCCCCAGAGGCCAAGTATTCAAACGTCGGCAGATCCATAGCGGCCTTGATCAACGGGTAGTACGGCAACTTGGCGGGGTTAGGGCTAGGGCTGCAGAACTTCAAGGTGAGGTTCGTCATGAACTTGGCGTCGTCGACCAAACCCGCCAAGTCGCGCAGTTTCTTGCTGCCGTAAACGGTCTCAACCAACGAGTGCTGGCGCTGCGCACATTTTCCGTCTGGATTTAGAACGTAGATCGGCAGGACTTTGAGCGCGTCGAGGGCGTCGCGACTGTGTTTCCAATGTTCAACGCGCACTTTGACGAGGGCGGAGGCCTGATTCTGCGCAAAGAACTTCTGAAGATCGGCGTACGCGAGGAACAACGAGCGCACGGAATGTTCGACGGCACTCGCCGTTTTCGCGCGCAGACTCGACGTGTCTTTACCCTCAATCGATTGGTAGTACTCGCCATCACCGAATGAATACCAAAACGCCGCTGACGGGTCAGACTCTAGCAATTTGTCTTCGTTCTCATACCCGAGGACTTTGTAGCCCTTGTGGTTGTAACCAACATGCGCCGAACCGTCATTCAATCCGCGGAGAAAGAGCTTCGTCTCGAGCGCAACTTTGTCGACTCCGTGTTTCTTGTCGAGCACGTGGCTGAGTGGACCTAAGAGTACTTTCTTCACGACCTCGGACTTGCTAGGCAGCAAGCTCTTTGCAATGCCTAGGACGATCTTTTCTGGGTCTAACTCGGATAGGTACCCAAGCACCTGAAGGCCGTCCAGCTTGGATCGACTGCTTTTTAGCGGACTCAACATCAGTCGACGATCGACCATCATGTGACCAGCAGCGAAAATGTCCGTAAAACCGTGGTGACCGAGCGCTTCGTTGTGCAGCGCGTCCAAGAACTTTTGAGGGCTTTTCGTGACAACCGATTCGTAAATAAGATCGAGCGCTTTGTTGTGCTGCTCCTGGTACTTCAGGACCGCAGCATCCGAGAAATGAGTTTCGTTCCACTGCGCGAGAAGTACAAATGTCCTTGCTTCGTCACCAATTGCGTCCTTTCGAGTGGGGCTGATGTACTTCGGATCGAAATCAGTGATCCCGTCTGCCTTGCCTTTGCCTTTGCCGAGGGGTTTGAAGTCGTTCCCCGTGCTTGATGGCTTGAAATCGCCCCGTGTGATCTGCTGCAACACGTCAAGCCTGTTCTCCGGCGTGTTCTGCAATTCGTCGACCGTCTCGCGAAAGTCGCCGTACGTGGCGATCAAGTCGCCATACGAAAACCATCGCGCTGCACCCTGCGAAGACGCGGTCGATCCCGATGTTCCCACCCAGAGACGGTGTTTAATATCGCCCTTGCTGAAATAAGGTCCAAGCCCCTTCTCAACAAGGTCACGATCCGCCGGGTGTAGGCCCTTCAATGCGTTGTCGAACCCCTTGTCGCCCGCGTCGCGGTGCTCCCACGGCTCGAACGCACCCGACAGTGTTGACACATACGACAGTGCTGTCGCCAACAACCCGACCCATGTCTTGCTTCGCATCAATGCGCCCCTCCCAGGGCCGTCCCACCATTCAAAGTGTAACTACGATTTGCGCAAACTCGAACCATTCGCGACGTTGCCGCAAAGTTGGGTAGGTGCAGGTCGGGCGCGTCTTCCGGCTGAGACGGCGAGGGAACACCATGACCGACATGGGCTCCCTTCAAACGATTCAATGCTCACTTTGGCGCCCGTAGCGTTGAGCTGCGGCAAGTCATTGCAATACGCCGTCACTACGAGCCAAGCTTTGTCGCCTTCGCTGTAGGCGGTGCAACGCACGAATACGCCAAAGTTATTGACCTTCACATCCGCGCATTGCGATGGCAAGTGCCGGGGCATGGTCCAGGCCACGGTTGCATCAGGAGTTCCCCAAAATCATTCTGGTTCGACTTGCTCGACGAGGCACGGTATCGCCATGCATCCAAGCAGGCAGCTCACGGCGTCAACCGCGGAGGTTGCCCTTCGAGGTACAATTGCGGTTGGATAATCATCGTGGCGAATGAGTCAGTGCCATCCAGGCGTTTAGCGAGCGTGCCCGTTTCGCATCAAACATCCGCGGTTTCGCTGGCCACGAGGTCTCTGTTGCGGCCTGTTCCTTGGATCGTGAGCGCGTTTGCTCTCCTTTCGATCATGACCACCTCAGATGTGAACCTTCGCGCGACCAATGCATCGGCAGCGCTTGCGGAAGTGTTCCTTCGGGACGGCTGGATCGTCGCACCCGAAGACGTCCTTTGGGTGAAAGGTCCGGAAGGTGCTCTCGGCACCTTCCTTGGAAGCGCGCGCGCCCTCGTTCGCGCGTCGCTCGCCGGTCAACCTGCAGATTTGTACCTGGTCGAGGCACGAATGTCGCCCGAGGGTGTTCTTCTTGGCGTGGGCTCCAAACATCGCGTGACCGAAACGGGCGCTGTCGACGAAAGTCGGCCCGTGCAGGCCGGACGCTTCGTCGCATTCACGACGGTTGCCGATCCGCAAATCACCGGCATTCACATCGTCGACATGGCGGGGCGCGATGAACTCGAAGGCCTGTCCCCTCTTCAGAGGGCGCAGGTCCGCGTTGCCAACGTGCAGATGCTTGGTCAGGCAACTGGACTTGTGCACCATACATACGCAATCGATCCGCCCGCAACCAAGGTAGAGCTCACCTGGGATCGAACGATGCTCAACGCCAACGTGGACGGCACGCTCGTGCGCATCGACGCCGTCACTGGCAAAGCAATCGCAGGAAACGAGCGCGTGCGCGCCACGCTCGATGAACTATCGCGCCCACCGGAATTCCTACAATGGGGTGCCGATCGCATGCGTGCGGCTGTCGGCGATGACCGAACGCAGTGGGTGAAGACGGCCG
>JAHFDX010000568.1 GCA_023248785.1 Myxococcales bacterium | reverse complement strand
ACGAAGATCGATTTGTCATGCTCGGCTTAAGTGCTCACCTCCGCATACTCGTCGTTTGCCCCTGCTATCGGCGCGACGGCGCTGTCATCAGGATCATTTCCGCACGCAAAGCGAAACGTTCGGAAAAAGTTACCTACTGGAAAGGTGCCACCCGATGAGAAATCAGTACGATTTTTCGAAAGCTCGTCGCAATCCATACGCGAAGCGATTGAAGAAGCAGGTTACCATCCGGCTCGACGAGCCTACTCTCGAGTACTTCAAGGAGCTCGCGGAGCGTGTAGGGATGCCCTACCAGTCGCTCATCAACATGTACCTGCGAGACTGCGCGGAGCATCGGAAGGAGCTGCATCTGCAGTGGCGCCCCAGCAACGCGGGGTAACTGGACGCGATGGATGCCCCGAGCAACTGACTCGATGTCGCTTGTTGATATCCGATCCATCCTCATAAGGAGGCACACGGGCAGTTCATTGCATTGCGTTCGTGCGCACGTGATACTCCGTTGCCATGCAGCCAACGCCCCATGAAGCGCCGTCTCCCGGCAAGACCCCAAAAGGTCGGTACGTAGGATTTGGGTGCGGATGTTTGGGGTTGTTGATGATGGGAAGCGGTGCGCTTGTCTTCGTGCTTCTCGCCACCCGCATCTTGAAGAAGATGTTTCACCTCAGGCTCAAGGAAGCCGAAGCGCTGGCGGTCCTTTCGCTCGCGGATATTGGTGCTGGATTTTTCGCCTTGGTCATTGGCGTGGTTCTGGTGGTGCTTTTCCGGAAAAAGGGGGCCTGAGTTCTGCTCGCACCACGCAGATGTCGCACGCGATACCCCGCGCCCCAGCCGCTACGTAAGACGTAGCAGCGCGGGGGCCCCGTCTTGTACGAGGACTCAAGTCACTGAGCGACGCACTGGCCGCTGGAGCACACTGCGGTCTTGGTCATGCATGGATCCGCGAAGCAGCGAACTCCGGGGCCGCTGCACGCTGCGATGTTCTCTGTAGGCGCGAGCGCACGGCAGTCGCAACCGGTGCAGTAGTCGGCCTCAAGGCGGCAATCCGCATCGGTCGTGCATTCCTAAGGGGTTGCGTCAGGCACGCATTTGCAGACGCCGGGGGTGTTGTCGTAGTGGTAGCCAAGGATGCAAAGAAATGAGGCGGTCGGACACGCCTTCGTGTTTGGAACACACGAAGCCCTGTGATGCTTGGCAACGCAATGGGTCCCGGACGCGCAGCGAACGGTGGCGCACGTGACAAGGGCCTCGTTGTCTGACTCAACTGCCTCGTCGGCGGGTGCGTTGGTCGACGAAGCGCACGCGAAAAGGCCAGCTGCGACCACGGAGGCCGCAGAAATGGAAGTGAGCATCGAACGTATGGTCATAAAATCCTCGCTGCAGTTGCGCGGATCAAGAGACCAGAAGGCCCCACTTCCGCGCCACTGCGTTAGCGCATGATGCGGCGACGTCAAGCCGAAGTCGTTCGATTTCGGCGAAATTCAGGGCATCTGTATATCGACACCGACAACACACGCCTGGATATCGAGCGTTTTATCCGGCGGAATGAGCAGTTGGCCCACGCGCGTTTGGAAAAACTGTTTGACGGCCTTCCAGTCTCGCTTGCTCTCACCGGAGAGCGGAGCCTCTCTCTCCGCGTCGTCGAAATACGTGAGCGCACGCAACAGGAGTTGGTCATTTACGTCTTGGCGGTACACCGCGCGGATTGCGCTCAGGCATTCGACGAGCCCCTTCTTGTGAACTTGCATGGTCACGTAGAGATCGAAAAAATCGCGCCGCATGCCGCGGTCTAAGATGGCGTGAAGCTTGGTTGCAAGAATGCCCTCCACGTTGAGGCACCGGTCTTCGGCATACGGGACGAGCTTATCGAGAAGGAAAACCGAAACGTCGATACCTCGAAAGCGCAAATGAACCGTGTTGGGCTCGCGCTCTACGATCTCCGTCTCTCCATTCGCGCGAAGCTGAACGAGAAGTGCTTCAAAATCGGTAATCTTGCCCACACCAAAATCGACGTCGCGCGTTGGACGATAAGGACAGAAGCACCGTACCGCTTGTCCTCCAATTACAAACCAATAAGGAAGGTCGCGGACGACACACGCGAGCTCGCGCGGAATCACTTGTTCGGGCGTGTATCTCATAGGGGACGTGCCCGCATCACGGCAGCGAGTAAACCGCGGCTCTTGGGGCGAAAACCGCGTGTTCGATACGCCTGATACAGATCAATCCACGGCAGTGCGGCAGCGAATTCGATCGCAGCGAGCGACCCATAGTTAAAGCAATAGAAGGCCAGCTGGTGGCCAGGGACCCGCGCGACGTCTCCGAGGTTGTAGAGGGCCTCTTTCGCCGCGCTTGGTAGATCGGCGACGCGATACGAGTGGATCTCGGTTTTGGCCATGAAGTGATACACGGTCGCCCGCGAGGGAGCCGATTCACCGTGTTTCTGGCAATACTCGTCGAGCGATTGCATCACTTGCGCGAGCGGTGGTTTTTCGTAACCCGACAAGAGCTGCGACAACCGCGCGGCGACCGCGGAGGGCAGACGAAATTGCCCTCGGTCGGATCGCGAGGCACGGGGCGAAAGGCGCGCCTCCGCCTTACGAAGGCTGTCTGTGAGGTCGAACAGCACCGCCATTAATTTTAGACACTTTCTACATTAAATCAAGACATCAACTGACCTGCCGTACCCCCATCAGAACCCACCCCCTCCATCTCGAGCAAACCCGAAAGAACCTCTTTGAACCGACGGAGTTCCTTGCTCGACACGCCCAAGGCATCGAACGCACGATCGATACGCTCGCCCGATTTGCGAAAGACCGTCCTCGCCTTCGTGATATCTCGACGACCCTTTGCGGTCAGCGACCAATGGGTTCGCCGACGATCGTCGGGATCGGCTGAGCTTTTAACAAGGCCTTCTTTCTCCAGCCGCTGCAACAACTCGCCCATACTTGGTGGTTTTTGACGAAGCGCGCGGCATAGTTCGGCCTGCGTCGCCCGGCTCTCAAGCAAGAACGACAAGGCTCCAATTCGACCGAACGACAGGTGACCAAGCCCCGCATCGGCGAGCGCCTTTTGCCCGACGTCTGAGATTCGTTTACCGGCCTCAACGAGGAGGCCGCCGAAGGTGTTCTGCATGGGAGACGGCGTTCGCTGCACGCGTTCTGCATCGCGTTCAATTCGCATCGTCGAGTTTCCTCAATAGATA
>JAHFDX010000567.1:658-3204 GCA_023248785.1 Myxococcales bacterium | reverse complement strand
GGATATCTCTACAACATTAGCGAAGGCGGTCTGTACGTGCGCACGCTCGCCCCGCCTCCGGTAGGGACGCGTGTGGCCCTTTCATTCGTGCCCCCCGGTGCACACGACGAGGCGACCCTCACCGCCGATGTGGTGTGGCGCCGCTGTTTTGGCACCGCGCCGTCGGCAACTCCACCCGGTTTTGGCGTTCGACTCGCGGACGGCTTTGCCGATTCCCTGAGGGTGCATCTCAACGGTTGCCGCCTTCTTTTGGCCGAACGACAGCTCGCGGCGTAGTCCGAGGTTCCCTCGTGGGGGTCGACGACGATTGGAATAATCGCCAAATTGCTTGGTTTTAACGGCACTTCCCCGCCGCCTCGGCGATTGCTGGGAAGGAAGTGGCAACTTCCGTTGACAGGCTAGATGCCGGCGATACGATGGCGCCCCTCTGGAAATCGCCCGATTTTGGGCTCCGGCTGATGATGGAGAGAGTACACGGATGAACAACGACGTCATGATCTCCGCGCACGAGCTATCGAAACAATACGGCTCGTTCCGCGCGCTCGACAAAGTGACCTTCGACGTACAGCGCGGTGAGGTCGTCGGCTTTCTCGGGCCGAACGGTGCTGGCAAGTCGACCACGATGCGCATCCTCACCTGTTTCATCGCACCGACGGGCGGCTCGGCAACGGTCAACGGGTTCGATCTCTTCGACAACTCACTCGAAGTGAGGCAGAGCCTCGGGTACCTGCCGCAACGCGCTCCACTCTACCTTGAGTTGAGCGTACTCGAGTACCTGCGCTTCGCGGCTGACCTTCGTCAGCTCGACGCCAGCGTGTTTCGGTCGCGCGCAAAGATGGTGGTGGAAGTGTGTGGTCTCGCCAAGGTGCTCGGCAAAGAGATTCGACACCTCTCTCACGGATATCGCCAGCGCGTCGGCCTTGCGCAAGCGCTGATTCACGATCCGCCCATCCTCATTCTCGACGAGCCAACGAGCGATCTCGATCCGAACGAAAAGGCGGAGTTTCTCGACTATTTGAAGCACATCGGCAAAGACCGCACGGTCATGCTCTCGACCCACAACCTCGCAGAAGTCGAATCCGCGTGTGCACGCGCGATCATCGTTTCAAGCGGTCGCATCGTGGCCGATGGCTCGCTCGACGAGATTCGTGGCCGAAGCGGGAAGGTTCGCTACTTCGTCACCCTCGAGGGCGACTTGCAGGCGGCGGAAATCATTGAAGCGATGTCTGCCATCCCAGGCGTGACGAGCGTGTCGCAACTTGCTGCGAAGGGCAAAGCGCTCTCGTTCGAACTCGCGGGTGCCGAAGACAGCGATCTGCGCTCAGAGATTTCGACGCTCATCTTGCAAAAAAAGTGGATGCTCCTCGAGTTGCGCAGAGACGCCCAAACACTCGAAGACGTTTTCCGCGCACTGACCGTCGGCGATGCACGGCGCAATCGCAAGCTTGGCCCCGCAACCGACGTGTCGGATGCGGACGACGATGATGATGAAGACGATGACGACGAAGCCGCTCCCAAGCAGGCTTCGCCCTAACTCAGCGGCCGCGCAACGCAAGCCAAACGTAAGCAAAGCCAGCAACGTAAGCAGGAAGACTTCCATGACCACGCACGAATCAGACGCAAAAATGCTCGACGAAAGTGATGATAACGGCACCAGTATTGCCCCGGCGGCGCGCGCAACCACAGGGCGACCGTCATTTGTAAGCAATGTGATTACGATTGCAGGACGCGAACTTCGCTCCTACTTCGATTCACTCATTGCCTACGTGGTGATCGCGGTCACCATGACCGCCGTCGGCGGCTGGGTGTTCCTTTGGGAAAGCGCGTTTTGGAAGGTCGACCGCGCCTCCATGGACCGCATGTTCGAAATGCTTCCGTGGATGCTCTCTGGCATCGTCATCCCGGGTGTGACCATGCGCTTGCTCGCCGAAGAGAAGCGCTCGGGCACCCTCGAACTTCTCATCACGATGCCCGTACGCGACGCCGAAGTCATCCTCGGCAAGTACATCGGCGCGATGAGCATGATCCTGGTGGTCTTGCTCGGGTCGATGCTCTACCCCCTGGCCATCTTTAAGTGGCCGTGGCACCTGGGCGAGCTCGATTGGGGTCCGGTATGGACGGGCTACCTCGGCCTTGTCTTGTTCTCGTTCGCGGGTGTTGCCATCGGCCTCTTTTTCTCGAGCATCACCGACAACCAAATCATCGCCTTTTTCATTACGGCCCTCGTGCTGATGGTGCTTATGGCGGTGGGTCTCGCGGTCGAGTCAGTGCGCGGAAAACCGGGGCAAGTGCTCGAGTTCATAAGCTTCCTTTCACGGGTTACGCCGTTTCGAAAGGGCATGATTGACCCGCGCGCCATCCTCTATTTCGTATCCGTCGCGGTCGTATTTACCCTCTTGTCGTTCCGATCGCTTGAAGGCCGGAAGTGGAGCTGAGGAGCTGAGCCATGGATAGCAAACGAAGCAAAGCCCAATTTGAAAGTCTCGTCCTTGTGCTCGTGGCGCTCGGGTTCTGCGTGGCCGCAAATGCCGCGTCCTACTTCGGCG
>JAHFDX010000567.1:0-648 GCA_023248785.1 Myxococcales bacterium | reverse complement strand
CGATATTCGCAAGATCGACATGACGAAAACGGAACGACACACCCTTTCGAAGGGAAGCGGGTCGCTCCTCGCGTCGATGAAGCAAAACATGCGCGCCGAGTTCTATGTGACGCGCGGTCTTCCTGCTCTTGAAACGCACATTCGCGAAGTGAAAGACCTGCTCACGCAGTACCACAACGCGGGTGGCAAGGATAAGAGCGGCGAGTTCAAGTTCAAGTTCGAGATCATCGAAACGAAGGACGAAGACTCCAAGAAGAAGGCGAAGGAAGCTGGCCTCAAAGAAAGTCAATTCGGCGCCGAGGACACCTCCAACGATACCGTGGCGCTTTCGGCCGGGTACATGGGCGTTGTTCTTTATTACGGCGACGAAAAGGACCCGCTCGACCTTCCTCCGGGCCGCACCGACGGTCTTGAATTTTGGATCTCGAACAAGATGCGCGAGATGCGCGACGAGGGCGACAAGATCGAGCACCAGATCGGCATCGTTACCGGTAAAGAAGAGTTGAAGCTCTCCGATACGCATCTCGTTCCCGCGGCAGGTCAAGGGGGCAAGCCGTCGCTTCAGCAGATCATCCAGCAGCACTTCAAGTCGTACAAAATCAAAGATGTCGACCTGAAGAATGGCGACGGCGAGATCGACGACAAGCT
>JAHFDX010000566.1 GCA_023248785.1 Myxococcales bacterium | reverse complement strand
ATCCGTGCATGCGGCCTCGTAGCCACTCTTGAGCGACCTGGCTGGCGCTTCCTGATCGAGCCCGAGTTTCTTGAAGTCGCCCAATTGCGCGTTCGTGTCTTCGCACGTTGCTTTGAGCACAACCTGGTTCGCCCTACGCATATCGGCGAAGTCTTTATCGTTGACGGAATCCAGGTCTTTCTTCAATTGAGTTTCCTTGCGCTTGGCGGGTAGCGCAAGTTTGCAAAGGACCTGAATGTCGTGATGCAACTGCTGGGCTTCGCTGTTGCCTTTCATGGTTTCAAGTTCCGAAAGACTCGCGGTGGGCACGATGCATTCGTCTTGTGTGTCGTCGAGCTTGCCTGCAGCAAAGGCAGTCTTCGCCTTTTGAAACGCCGGTTTCGTCATATCTAAGATCAGCTTGTTGCCGATTTCTTCTCCCACTTTTTCGGCGGCGCTTTTTTCCGATTCCTTCCTGCTGCAAGCAGCCACCGCCACTACGATAAAAAGGCCAATTAGGGATTTCACGCGCATCGCATCACCTTCATTCCGCCCAGGGGTCACCTGATGGGCGAAGCCGCATGAGCAAGACACTTGCCAATACGCATGAGGCAGAAAACATGGGAAAAACAAGGGCATGCGATGTTCCATCTGGGTCTTTCTGCCCCCACGATCCAGCGGAGTTGGGGGCATATGGGCGGTGATCACCGGCTGCGCGACGACGTGTCGCGTGCTAGGCCAGGGCAATGCTTCGTTTGGCAACGGTGGTAACCGTTCTCTTAACTCTCTCGCTCGGTGGATGCCGCTCGATCCTTGGGATGGACGAGCTTGGTGTGGAGCCGTCGAACACGCTGTCGAACACAGAAGGGGGTCGCGATTCGGGTGCGCCCCCAGCCGACGTGTCCACAGTGTCAGGGCCTGGAGGCGAAGCGTTCCCACTGCCTTGGGATGCGCCGAAATCAGACATCTACGATGTGTCTGGAGACGTTTTGACGGATCGCGTAACGGGCCTGATGTGGGAACGCGCGCCCACCTCTGCGTCGACTTGGACTCTCGCCGAGATTGGATGCAGTGACAGTCAAACAGGCGGTCACACAGATTGGCGACTGCCGACCCGGTTGGAACTCACGACGATCTTTGACGCGGGCGAGTACCACGGGCTTGATGCGTCGTTCCGTTCCGAGATGCAAGAACAGCTGTACACCGCATCCAAGGTCTCCCCTGACGTGCTCGAGGGCGACGCCAAGTATGTCTCGCATCATTGGAACATTCAGTTTGACGATGGTCGGATGAAAATCGAACCGTGGTCCGATCCGACCTCAGATCCATTCAGGCGACGTCGGTGTGTTCGTGCAAGGCCGCCTCTTGAAAGGGTGAGTTATTCCTTCGACCGTGAAGTCGCTTCGGTGGTGGGTACAACGTGGAGGATCCTTCGTCGCATCCAATCGCCGGACACCTATGAAGGCGCGAAACAGAGCTGCGCTGTGAGCAAAGCAGGAGGCGTTGGCGGATGGCGTTTGGCAAGTATGAAGGAGCTACTTGCAATGATCGATGATGGTCGCGGAGAGCCGCAGGTCGATCCAGCGTTATTTACAAATGAAATCCCCACCGGGATGCTCTGGTCGAGCGCAGTTGAATTGGCCTTTGGCGTTGATAGTACCGACACGATTGGTCTTCGCGATGGCAAGACGGCCAACGCATATTCGGTTCGAACATCGAAACTGCCGTTCGTATGTGTTCATAACTAACGGAGTTACGAAACGGCCTACTTAATCGGGAATGGCCACTTCGGCGCGAACCGCGGACGCGCGGCAATTCGCCTTTCGGGAACCGTTGCCGATTGCTGCAGCGGCGCACCCCAGGTCTTTGTGCCACTGAAGAGCCAGTTGGCAAGTTTGTCGTCTGTAAACGTGGGTGGGAGCACCTGTGCGGTGCAGCTTGTGTTGAGCGCGTGGGTGGGGTTGCTCACGAAGTCCCCGATGAGGGTGACCCCGCAAGGATTGCCCGTGGCGGTCTTCGAATAAATGATCGTTCCGTGGTTACCAAAGGGAATCTCAACGAACGTTTGATTCGCACCGGCGAAACGTTGCTTGGCGACGACCGCTTCCTCGAACGGCGTTTGCACATCGAGCGCGCTGCTAAGCACAAGGACGGGGACGCTCGAAGAGGCCCACTGATCGATGTATTGATCGCGCGTGTACGACGGCCATCCATCGGCGACATCTGCCAAAGAAAGCACGCTACCGCCCGTACTCAGGACCACGCGATTTTCGATGTCGAGCAACGATTGGCGCGTTGGCTTGGGCTGGGGCCATAGTTCGCCGAACACTACATTGTAGTAAAGCGGAGCCGAAAACGTTTCATCGCTGGCGAAGGAAACGCCAGTGCCGGTATCGCCGTAACTCGCCAGCTTTTGGACGACGGTGACATCTTCGGGGGTGCAACGCGAAAGACGGTAGATGAATGCGGGCATGAGACCCGCCATTTCATCGGACTGCATCGCATAGGAAATGATGCGGCGAAGCGAACTGTGTGAAGCGTTGGCGCTCGAACAAATGGTTCCGGCCTTGTGCCCCTTCAATGTGTTTTGTACGAAGGTCCACGGATCGGAGCCAAGGGCCGCGGCGCAGGTTGCGTCGTATTTCACGCACGCCTTAACAAGACGCTCAAGCGGTGCATCGAACCCGAGATCGGTTTCGGAGAAGCGCGAGCCCGGGACGGAGAACGAGTCGAAGATGATGCCGTCGGGCGCAGGATTCGCGAGTTGGAAGTATCGATGTGCCCAGTACGTTCCGTACGAAACGCCGTAGACAAACACCGGTTGCCCTGGTTTTTTCGTGCGACGGATGAGCGTATCGATATCTCTTGCGGCCATCGTCGTGGAGAAGCCGTTGAGGCCATCAGCGCCCCACTTGGATTGAATTTGGTTTACGCACGAAGCGGCGGAAAGCGCGGTACACGTAAGCCCGTCGGACATATTTACGCCGCGGTGATCGAGCGTGTAGAAGTCGACGTCGCCGAGACTGCGAGCGCTCTCTTGGTAGAGCTTGATCATGTCGGCGCCCGTGCCGCCGGGTCCCCCTTGCAACATCCACAGCTGGGGAGCGTTCGCGGACTTGGATCGAATGTGTGCGACATACACAGAAACGGTGCGCTTGGTGTCGCCTTCAACGAGCGGTAGCGGAACGGATGCGCATTCATCCGCGCCTGAGAAGTTGTTGCGGCA
>JAHFDX010000565.1 GCA_023248785.1 Myxococcales bacterium | reverse complement strand
GCGGAAAGAAAAAGGGAAGGGCGAGCTCGGCGTTGTCCTTCACGATGGCATCAAAAAGGTCCTCCGCGTGTTTCGTAAAGTGTTCGCTCGCAATTGCGGGGCGCTCCTTGGTTTGCGGCAACGCGCCCGGATCGCTCGTTACCTCGGTGGCGCGCGCTTTTGGAAATGGAACAGCGCTCGATGACGGGACGAGTGGCGATGCAGACGCGGCGGATGCGAACGCTCGAAATGAACTTATCGAAGGCGAAAATCCGGGCGCGTCGTAGATTGGCGGATCGCCTCGCGTACACGCTGTTAGCATGAGGGGCAGAAGCACGTATTGACGCAGCATGGCCTGGTTCGATACCAGTTTTTGTACGGAGAAAAACGAATGAAACGTCCTGCCGCACTATTCCTTGCCGTATCGATTGCCTTGATCGCCTTTGCGTGCAAGAAGAACGGCGATTCCGAAACGCCCGCTGTTCCGAGCGCGAATGCGCAGTACCCTCAGTACCCGCCGGGGACGCAGCCGTATCCGACTGCGCAGCCATACCCGACCGCGCCGCAGCCATATCCGACGGCGCCACAGCCGTATCCACCACCGACTGCGACGGCAGCTCCGACGATGGTGGTTCCAGGACCCATGGCGCTACCCTGCCAAAACGACTCCACATGCGGAACGCACCACTGCAACGTGCAGTATCAAAAGTGCGCCTTTCCATGTCAAAGCGAAGCTGACTGCGTTACAGGGGCTCATTGCATGATGGGTGTGTGCGCACCGAAGATGGGGCAGTAGCGACCGCCGTCCGTTCGGAGTGCATGACTCCGCTGGGTCAACGCTCTTGAGATCCCTTATTAGGAAGGTCGATCTCTTCGAAGAGGTGATCGAACGCTTGAATCAAGTCGTTTCGGTGAGCACCAAGGCGGTCAATTCGACGGATGGGTAGTCGCGCCGAGCCGATAGTTCTTCGATGCTGATCAAACGCCCTGTGCGATCTGTCGTCGCCTCGAGGCCGGGGAGACGACTTGAATCTACGCTCTCTGCAAACTCGCTTCGCTCGTTCGCGTGATAAATTCCATGAAATGATGCGCCGGTAACGTCGTCCGGAAGGGATTGCGCCCCGATACGATCGTAGACAAGCGTGTACATCTCTTGCCCGAGCGAACCGCGAGCGAGAATCGTGCGGTTTGTGTCGACGTCGCCTGTCGAGAGGTAAGCAAGGGTGTAGCCGTGCTTCAGCTTTGCGTTCGTCTTGTCGGCGGTCATTGTGAGCGCTTCGGGGGCCGCGAGCATGTCGTTCAGGGCGCAAATGCACCCGGTCAATGTAAGACTTTCTTTTCCATCGGAGCAGCTACTTGTGGCACGCTGGCCAAGCTTACAACTCCACATCGTTACGGGCAGGAGGGTGGTGTCATGGTTCGGAGACAAGCGTGGGGTAGGCTCGTGCGAGTGTTTTGTCTTGTCGGCGCGGCGTCTTTCGCGTTTGAGGCGAGCGCTAGCGCAAAGCTCACACCGGAAGACGTCGCGAAGAAGCTCGGGATCGCGGTTGAATTTGTGCAGCGCCTTCAAAGTCACCTCGGTGCCTCACTAGAGTGGTTGCAAAACTTGACCGAAGAGGATCTTGGACATCTTGCGCTACGATTGCAGCGCGCAGAGGTCAGGCGCGATCGAGCAAAGTCCGTTGTTGCAGCGGATCTGAAGCCGCAGTCATCGAAGGCGACCACCACGGATCTCGCGAAGGCATTCCAGACGCTTAAGGGGCTTTTTCAGAAGCAAAAGGGGACGCACGTCGCGGGGATTCCCGTGGGTGTCTCGCGCGGTGGTTGGCGACTCCTCGGTCCCGAGAACATCGGCGGGCGCACGCGCGCATTCCTGATCGACCCGCGCAATTCGAAATCGATCCTCTTGGGAAGCTCTGGCGGAGGCGTTTGGAAAACCGACGATTCGGGCAAAACATGGACCCCCGTCGACGACTTTTTATCGAGCCTCGAGGTCGCTTCGCTCGCTCGTCACCCTCGTTCGCTCGATGTGGTTTATGCGGGAACAGGCGAAGGATTTGGCAACGTTTACCCGAGCAGTGGCAGAGGGATCTTCAAGAGTGTCAACAATGGCAAGACATGGTCGCTCTTGACCTCGACGAAGGGACCCGACTTTAGCGCGGTCAACCGTTTGGCAATCGCCGTCGACGGTGGGGTCTTGGCGGCCACCAACACAGGTCTCTTTCGAAGCAGCGATGCGGGCGTCACCTGGACGCGCATGTTTTCAGGCAACGTCGCTGATGTCAAATTCAACGCGAGTGATTCCACTCGTGCGATCGCAGGGACTCAAGGTAAGGTCCTCGTCTCGAACGACGGCGGGCGAACGTGGACAGCGTCGCCGAGTCCGTGGTTGATCACAACATTGGGGCGCATCGAGTTGACGTATGCCGCCGCGAACCCGTCTGTCGTGTACGCGTCGGTCAATGTTAATCAGGGCGAAATTTGGAAGTCGACGGACGGCGGAAAGACCTTTAGCCGTACAAGCACGGGAAAGAACTATCTGGGTAATCAAGGCGAGTACAGCAACGCAATCTGGGCGGGCGACCCGACCAACGAGAACTTGGTAGTCGTCGGTGGGATCGATCTCTGGCGAAGCAAACAAGCGGGCTCGGGGCTAGAGCGGATCACCGACTGGAGACTCGATTCCTTGGGCTCGGCGCACGCTGATCATCACGTCCTCGTCTCCGACCCGAATTACGATGGCAAGAAAAACCGCATCGTCTGGAACGGCAACGACGGCGGAATCTTCCGCACAAACGACATCACAAACATCTTATTTGAACGCCTCAGCTGGAAGTGGCTCAACGACCGATTGGCGACCACTCAATTCTACGGCGTCGCGGGCAACGCCAAGGGTTTGGTGATCGCGGGTGCGCAAGACAACGGCACAGTGCTGTTCCGTCCGGCGAAGGGTACCGAGAAGTGGTCGACGACGTTTGGTGGCGACGGGGGGTATGTCGCCGCCGACCCGCAAAATCCGAAACTCTTCTACGGCGAATACGTCTACCTTGCGCTCTTCCGAAGCTTCGACGAGGGTCATTCGGCTCAGTACATCGACGGTCGATTCTTCAATCCCAAGACCTCCAAGGTCGAGTTCAAACCGGCACCGTTCGCGATCGGCGACGCGCAGAGCTGTGAGGCAGAGGCTATCGCGCCCTCAGGGGTTCGGTCCTGCAATTTCATTGCGCCAT
>JAHFDX010000564.1 GCA_023248785.1 Myxococcales bacterium | reverse complement strand
CGGAGCATCCGCCCTGCTCCCGGACGGACGAGTCATTCTTGCTGGCGGCCGTTCCGGGTCCATTACGGGGGCGTGGGCTGTGACCGACGACGCGAAAATTTTCTCGATGGGCCTGCCCACGATGTGCAAGGTTTGCCAATTCGACGGAACATGCACGACGCTCACCAATGGAACCGCCTGCGATGATGGGAATCCTGCCACCACAAACGACGCCTGCAGCGCGGGGGTCTGCGCGGGCCAGTGAAGGCTCCTCGTCATGGCATTGCGCGCCAACGCACTCTGACTATTTTTTTCCGCGGTTGCGCCACGCCGTATTGAACTCCTGAATCGTTTCGATCGTGCGCGGGTGCCATACCATCTTGCGAAGGATGGGTGGCGTGATCGTGGGGACGTGTGCGCCTGCCTCGAGCGCTTCGTTGACGTCCATCATGTGACGCATGGAACCCACGATAATTTTCGAAGCAAGGCCCTCGCGATCCAAGATCGCACGTGTCGCCGAGATCGTGGGGCGCACGTCGTATCCCATGTCGCGCACACGCCCCGAAAAGATGCTGACGTACGTCGCACCCGCGAGCGCTGCCAAGTAGGCTTGGTTCATCGCCATGAGGCAGGTCACGTTCGTCTTGATGTTTTTCTTCGAGAGCTGATAAAGCACCCGAAGGCCCACCTCGCTGAAAGGCACCTTGATGGTGATGCGCTTCGGATCCCATGCGTGGTACTGCATCGACTCCTGCAGCATCTCGCTCTCAGTCTCGGTTGTTAGCTCAACCGATACGTCGCCCCAGCTGACGGAAAGCACCTCGCGGATGCGCTCGCCAAGGTCTGCGTCAGGTGCTTCCTTCGCGATGATGAGCGGATTGGTTGTCACGCCCGAGAGAACACCCCACGCGAACAGGTCCTTGATTTCCTTAGGATCCGAGCTGTCGATGAAGATCGCCATGAGCGATTCAGTACCATGAGGTTTCGTGCGGCGCGAGCCTGGTTACGCGAACGCGACAATCTGATTCGCCACTTCAACCAGATTCGCGCCATGTACATCTGGGCGCACATCCGGGCGGATTCGTTCGAGTGAGGAAACGCCCGCCCGCAAAGGGCAAAGTTCGCAGCGATTTAGCGCGAAAATCAGCCCGGTTTTCAGCCCTGCTGCGGCGCCGGCGCGAACGTCCCCCTCGTTGTCGCCCACCATCCACGATGCCTTCGGGTCAAACCCGAGCCGGCTCTGCAGTTTCAGGAGGAGACCCGGTTTCGGCTTGCGGCAGGCGCATTCGCCGATCAGCGATGGGTCACCCTGAGGAGTTCCCTCGGGATGATGAAAACAGCACTCAACGTGAGCGATTTCAATGCCCTCGGCGCGCAAGAGGTCCACGAGCGCTGCGTTGGCTCGCTCCACCGCCTCGACGCGGAAGTGCCCCTTGGCGGGGCCTGGTTGATTGGAGGCGACAGCAAAAATGTAACCATCGTCGCGAAGTATTCGAAGCCCCTCAACAACGCCGGGGAGGATACGAACGTGGGCGGGGTGGAACGCTGTCGTGATGACACCGCTTTCGTCGTCACGGACGACGTCGATGAGCGTTGCGTCGCGGTCGAGGATGCAGGCTTTCATCATGGGTTCGATTACTTAACGCTCTCCCACTTGGTCGTTGCTTGCGCAAGCGCGGGGTGGCTTACGAGCAGGTGCCACACGACGGCGCAGAATCCCTCGGTGTGCGGCGTCGTTCGCTCGGGAGAAATCACGGGGATCACCACGCACGCGTCGGCAACCTGTTTGGTGTAACCGCCATCGCGTCCAACGATTCCGAACACGTTCGCGCCGACCTGCTTTGCAAGTTCGACCGAGCGCACGAGATTGACCGACACGTTCTTCTCACGATTTCCGCCGCCGACCGAAAAGATGAGCAGGCCATCCCCCTTGCGAAGACGCGAGACCTTGAGCCACTCCGAAAAGCATGTGTCCCATCCCTCATCGTTTACGCGCGCTGTGAGCTCGGACACGTTGTCGGTAGGCGCATAGGCTTCAAAGCCGCAGATTTTTCGAAAGTCGTTCACCGCATGCCCGGCATGCCCGGCCGAGCCACCAACGCCAAGAATGAACAGGCGTCCGCCTTGTGCGCGAACGCTCGCAAGCCCGCTTGCCACCGCCTCAATCGCAGCGTCGTCGAGCTTGTGGATGAGTTCAATGCTCTCAGCCAAGAACTGCTTGGTAAAACTCATTGGTAACCCTCGTTGATACTTTTTAACAGCTCATGTCCGATGAAAATTGGCCATGATGCGTGCGCCATCGAAATCGAATTGAAAGCGCATGGGGCGAAGTCCTCGCAAAACGAGCGCCTCGTACACCCGCCTTTTCTCAGCGGGCCTTGCATAAAACATGAAAAATCCGCCGCCTCCCGCGCCCATCAATTTGCCGCCCAGCGCGCCCGCTTTGCGCGCAACTTCGTAGTGCTCGTCGATCGTAGAATCCGCCATCTTCGACGAGAGTTTGCGCTTGTTGGTCCAGTGCTCGTGCAAAAGTTCGCCGTACAGGTCAACCTCGCCCTTCAAGAGAAGCCGCCGAGTTTCGTAGCCAAGCTCCTTGATGCGATGCATGCGCTCTACGGCTTGGTCTTTGTTCTCTTTGATGATTTGGCTTTGCTCCTTCAACACCTCGGAGGTGGAGCGTTCGACACCCGAATAAAAAATGAGAAGGTTGGACTGGAACTCGTCGACCACCTCCGCTTTCACGTGCAATGGCTCGGCGTCGACGGTTCCGTCAGGGTGAAACGTAAACGCGGTAATGCCGCCGTAGGCTGCGATGTATTGATCCTGTTTGCCGATGGGCTCCTTCAAGATGTCGATTTCGATGGTGCATGCCTCTTCGGCGAGCTGCTTCGTCGGTACGTATTCGCGCTTGAACGTGTGAAGGCCGTTGAGAAGCGCCACCGTAAACGTGCTCGAGGATCCAAGACCGGAGTTTGCAGGAACATCTGCAATGCTGTGCAATTCGAGCCCACCTGTGAGGCCCGAGAAGCGAAGCGACTCGCGAAAGATGCGGTGCTCGATTTGATCAACTGAATTGACCACCTCGAGCTTCGAGTACGCGAGACGAATGTCGGGGTAGTAGCGCCTCGAAACGAAAACGAAGATGTACTTGTCGATGGAAGCCGCGACGAGAAACCCGCCGTGCGCGCGGGAGTAGCTGGGCAGGTCTGTGCCGCCGCCGCCTAGCGAAAATCGAAC
>JAHFDX010000563.1 GCA_023248785.1 Myxococcales bacterium | reverse complement strand
GTCGCGCTCGATCTCTTCCTCTTCTATGTCTTCTGGGAACTGATGTTGATCCCGATGTACATGATGATCGGCGTCTGGGGTTCGACGAACCGCATCAAGGCTGCCATTAAGTTCTTCCTCTACACGATGTTCGGATCGGTCCTCATGCTGGCTGCGATCCTCTACCTCGCGTACACGTACGGAAAACTCAGCGGGACTCCGTCGTTCGACTTCTTCGAGCTTCAACGCGTGAACATGCCGGGCAGCGTGCAGCTTTGGCTCTTTGCTGCGTTTGCACTCTCGTTCGTCATCAAAGTCCCCATGTTCCCTGTCCACACGTGGTTACCTGACGCGCACACAGAGGCCCCAACCGGTGGCTCCGTGATCCTTGCGGCCGTGATGCTTAAATTGGGCACGTACGGTTACTTACGCTTCTGCGTGGGACTCTTCCCTCAAGCCTCGCAGCAAGCAGGTGCGACGTTCGCGGGTGTCGCCGTCATTGGCGGCATCGTGTACGGAGCGCTTTGCGCGTGGAAGCAAGATGACGTGAAGCGCTTGGTTGCGTATTCATCAGTCGCCCACCTCGGTTACGTGATGCTCGGCATCTTTGCCGCAACACCCGCCGCCGTTGAAGGTGCAGTTCTTCAAATGGTGAACCACGGCATCTCGACGGGCGCACTCTTCATGCTCGTTGGTGTGATCTACGACCGCAGACACACGCGTCTTGTTGAAGAGTTTGGCGGCCTTACAAAGCCTATGCCGGTGTACGCCACGCTCTTTTTCATCGCGACCGCCGCGAGCATTGGCCTTCCCGGAACGAATGGATTCGTCGGTGAATTCATGGTGATTAGCGGCACTGCCGCGTCCCAACGACTTGGGGCCTTCGGCATGCTGCAAGCGGCCGGTGCTGCCGCGGGCGTCATTCTTGGCGCCCTTTACATGCTGAGTGTCGTCCAGAAGATGTTCTTCGGACCGATCACAAAAAAGGAAAACGAAAACCTTCCGGATGTGAATTCGCGCGAACTCATCGCGCTCGCACCTCTCATCGCGATGGTTTTCGTCATCGGCTTGTTCCCTCGCATCTTCCTTGAGCCCATGCGCGGTGCGGTCAATCGCACCATCAGCGAATACCAAACACGTGCGCCGGGCACGAACATAGCGTACGTCGGCACGACATCGCTCATCGCCCGTGCGACTTCGGCTCCTCCTGCACCTCCACCTCCTGTGCCCCCACCGGTCGAAAAGTAAGAGGGAACGAACGATGGACCTACTACTTGCCCTCTCGCCAATTCTCCTCGTATCGGTTGGCGCGCTCTTGTTGATGCTTGTCGAAGCCATGTCGAAAAATCGCACGGGCTTCGCTCTTGGATCAGCCGCAGTTCTCTTCACAGGCACCGCAGCCGCGGCTGCCGTCGCAACGTATGGCCCCGAGAATCTTAACGGTATCGACTCGCTCGCCCCTTGGTACGTCGTCGATCATTTTACTCTCTTTTTCTCGGGTCTCCTGTGTTTCGGCGGTGGTCTTGCGGCATTGCTCGCGGGGGGATATCTGCCCGAACACAACATCGAGCGCGGCGAATTCTACGCGCTCCTCCTCTTCTCTACGGTCGGCGCGATGATGGTGTCGGCCGCAGGCGATGCCCTTACTCTCTTTCTCGGCCTTGAAACGATGTCGCTCGGCGCGTACGCCATGACCGCATTTAGGCGCGCTTCACAGCGCTCGATGGAAGCTGCAATCAAGTACTTCTTGCTCGGGTCGTTTGCCGCTGCGCTCCTACTCTTCGGGTTTTCACTGCTCTATGGCGCGACGGGGCACACCGATCTCATCGGTATCGGTCAAGTTGTTGCGCGTGGCGGCAACTACGTGCCGATGATCGTGATCGGCCTTGTGCTTGTCCTCGTCGGGCTCTGCTTCAAGGTCAGTGCCGTTCCGTTCCACGCATGGACCCCTGATGCGTACGAAGGCGCGCCCACGCCCGCAACCACGTACATGGCAAGCGTCGTTAAGGCAGGTGCATTCGCGATGCTGCTCCGCGTGCTCATGATGTCGTTCAGTGATCCACGGGCCACTTCGTGGGCTACCGGCTGGCCCCCTGTGCTCGCAACGCTTGCCGTTCTAACCATGACGGTTGCCAATCTTGTCGCGGGTCGTCAGGAATCCGTCAAGCGCATGCTCGCGTACTCGAGCATTGCACACGCCGGCTACCTGCTCGTCGGGGTCGTCGCCGCCCAACGCTCAACGATCGGAATCTCAGGCGTTCTCTTTTATTTGTTGAGTTACACAGTCTCAACGGCTGGAGCGTTCGGTGCGCTCATCCTCTGCGGAAGCCGAGGAAAAGAATCGGTGAGCTACGAAGACTTGGCGGGTATCGGACGCCGCCATCCTGCAGCTGCGTTGCCGTTTGCATTGTTTTGCGTTTCTCTCGCGGGAGTTCCTCCAACTGCCGGATTCTTCGGCAAGTGGTACGTGTTCAAAGGTGCCATGGAGGGCGGCTACTACTGGCTCACCATCATCGCGTTCGTGAACAGCGTGATCGGCGCTTACTATTACTTGCGCGTGCTCGTCTACATGTACATGCGTGAGCCCGCCCCAGGCGCTCCTGTCGCAACGCCTATGCGATCGGGCTACGTTGCCACCGTTCTTGTGGTGTGCGCGTTCCTCGTGCTCGCACTCGGTCTTGCACCCGATGGAGCGCTCGACCTCGCCAGCAAGGCCAAGCTCGCCACGCTGTAGCCTAGGTATGCGCGTTATTGTCTATGTTGCTGTTCTCGCGCTTGCAGTCGCGTGCCGTTCAGCTCCACAGGTGAACGACAGCGCGCCATCTGCACCAACGTCTTCGCAGCCGCCAAGCGCATCACCGTCAAATGCTGTGCCCGATACGAGCGCAGACGTCATTATCAATCCAAACCACGTGCCTGAGTACAAGGGTCCGTTCGGAAACGTCGAGGGCTGGGTCTTGCTCAGCGGTGCAACCCCAGAACCGCGCGCCATCGATACCAAGGCATGTCCTGGCGCATCAACTCTCTACGGTAAGGACATTCGCGCGGCAGGGACTTCGTCGAACGGACAGCTTCCTGTTGCAGACGCCGTCGTTACGATCACCAACTACCCTGGTTTTCTTCGTGCGAAGCAAGAGTCCATTTCGCTCGTGCTGAGTGGTTGCGACTTTGGCATTCGCACTCTCACAATGACGTATGGCCAAGAGCTACGCATATCGAACCGCTCGGCGCTTACGTTTGC